>JABSSK010000476.1 GCA_013214265.1 Saprospiraceae bacterium
CGTCAGGACTACTTCCCCAAACACTAATCGACCCATTAGCTTTTAATGCGGCAAAAGCATTAAAAGTAGAGTAAATTTTGGTGTAGCCAGCGTCAGTAGGAGCACCACTACCACCATATGAACTATCCCCCCACACACTAATAGCCCCATCAAATTTCAATGCCGCAAATGCAGCCCTGTTTGCATAAATTATGGAATAGTCAGTGTCACTTGGAGCTCCGCTACCCCCACTGGTGGTATCACCCCAAGCACTGATCGCCCCGTCAGCTTTTAATACCGCAAAGGCCGAGCCATGAGGGCTATTAGGTGCATTATAATATCCACCGTATTCATTATTAGCAGCTGAGAAATTAATCTTAGCAAAACTAGCTTTAGAGTGAATACCATTTATCTCAACTTCTGCTATAGATAAATAATTTGTACCTACTAATTGTACTCTTATATATTTCCCTATGGCACCATTAAAATCTAACGTTGTTATCTCGCTTGCTTGTCCAGATGTATAAATAGAAGTAATATTATTGGTGTCAGCTAGCAATTCACTCAAGGTACTAGTACCAAACGGAACTTTTGAAACAAAAACATAAAAATCACTCAGGCGCTCACTACAACAATCAGTACGGTTGTATACTTTGACCTTGTGAACTTGTTTTAAAGCATCAAATTCTGCTTGCCACCACGCTTCAGTATCCAACTGTGTGTGAGTAACTTCTCCATTCATCGCATTACCTGAGGTATTGCCATCTATTGCTTTTGTTGCTGGTCTTGGACCTTGAGTACTGCTTTGACTTGCATTCATTAAACTTAAACTTGGTAGATGTTCACCACCCTCTATAACAACCTCTGCTATTGACATAATATTATTGCTTGCTAATTGCACTCTTACATATTTCCCTACGGCATTATTAAAATTTAAAATTGTGGGAGAGCCTGCTGTCCCAGAGAATAGCTGATAAGTAACATTTTCGGTATCTGCGAGTAATGTTGTTAAGCTATTGCTTTCAAAGGGTACCTTAGAAATTAAAACATAAAAATTGCTTAAACGATCAGGACAACAGTCAGTACGGTTATATAATTTTATTTGCTTTACTTCCTTCAAATTATCAAATTCTGCTTGCCACCAGGGTTGAAATTCATTACTTATATTTGTATGTGTAACTGAACTATTGCTAAAAACGCCAGAGGTATTACCATCTATTGCCCTGGAAGCTTCTCCTCCTGCGGCACGTGTACTACTTTGCTGCGCATTAGTTAAAATTAGATTCCCATCAGCAATAAAAGCTAGCGCAGTTTTTGTCAATACAACATCATCAAAATACACATTATCCGTATTATCCCAATTATCCGCATTGCCCAAATCATAAAATTCTATTTTTAATGCCTTACCATACTCTGCCGAATAAAGCGCTAACTGTGCTGCTGTTAACGACAAACTGGCATCAATCAATTTATTATCTGGAGGATCAAAATCAGTATTGTCTACTTTACCAATGACCGTATCGCCCGCATATAAACGTGCTTCCCAGCTTGATATGCCATCAGTAAAAGCACCTCCACCAATTTTAAATGTCATCTCTAAATTGATATTCGCTCCAAAGATTGTTGTCAGCGTCTGTGAGATCGTACCCCCCATATCGATATAAGCCGTAGTTGGAGTCGCCCCATTGAGTGGATCACCACTCGGATTCCACACTCCATTTCGTTGGCCTGACGTTTGCCAACCTTGTATATCATTACGAGTGTAATTACCATCCGTTAGCGCCTGAGCTTCAAAATCTGCATTCGCGATAGGTATATTTTCGTCAGCAAAAGCGCTTTGG
This sequence comes from Saprospiraceae bacterium, assembly GCA_013214265.1. Classification (GTDB taxonomy): domain Bacteria; phylum Bacteroidota; class Bacteroidia; order Chitinophagales; family Saprospiraceae; genus DT-110. The sequence goes on from JABSSK010000476.1 coordinate 1,821, forward strand.
TAAAATACCCCTGTAATTATTAAAAAAGAAACTTTGGAAAATACACACATTTTACATGCGGTTAAAGTGTAGTGTTTTATTAAAAATATGGATTCTGATAGTCTGTTAAAAAACCAAGTTAATCGTTTTTTATCACACTGTTTAATTGGTAGATACATCATATTTTTGAATCTCCGTTTATTTCAATAATTACAACCATGTTATGATGCTTTAAACAGCCTAGCACTTGCATACCAAATTTCGGATAGCTTTAAAAACATAGTACTTATTTTTCCGTTAAGCAAATATGTGTTGTTCAGTCTCATTATTTGTACCAGTATAAAAAACAAGAGTACCTGATCCAGAGGTAATGCCATCTATTACTTTGGAAGCCGTTGCTCCTGGATCCCAACTTGCGGTACTACTTTGCTCTGCATTGGTTAAAGTTAGATTCACACCAGCAGCAAAAGCTAGCGTGTTAATACTGCTATAAAATAGAAAAATGAAAGTCAAAATTGGTAGTTATAGTTTTAAACTTTTATACTGTAGAATCTTTTTGGCTATGCCAATTTTAAGTACTAAATTCCTTTTATTCTTTATGATTATTAAAACAAAGGGCTATAATTGGGATTTCCTAGGTGTAACGAGATGCTTTTGCTCCGGAAACTTGATCAGTTAATATTAAAGATCGATCACACCCTTCCTTTAATAATGCATCAATTTGTAAATTGAGTTCTTGCTGATTTGTCGACACCCTGGCATATCCAATCTTCTTACTCATATTCTCATTTTCTGCAATGTTTATGACTTATTAAGAATATGATAAATGAGACGGGTATATAGGACAAATAATGCTAGAACTTAAAGGTATGAATCACATTAAAAAATGTATCTCATAAAACGGTCGTTTTATGAGATATGTAGAAACTGCTATTTTGGATAATACAGGTCAAGAAAAGATAAAGAAGATCAGTCAATTACCCCTATAGGATGGCAACACCTTAGTTTTATTGGAAGATATGAATTTTAGAATAGAGAAAATTTATCTTATATTCAAATGCTTACTGAATTATTGCTTGCTGATTTAAAAATCGATTTTTAGGCTATAAACTAGTGATACCAATGGATACGCGAGAAGTTAGTGACAGATCGGCGCGTTAGTTAATTAACCCCAAATTCGAACCAACGTTTCTTTTGTCTTCTTAGTGGTAAAAACAACGCTTGTTATAGCTCGCTTTCGCCCCAAAGCGCCACAGACAATCAAAATTGAGTTTGGTGGATTTATGATTTTTTAGATATATTTTCTAATCTGAACTAAGTTGAAAATTGCCACGTTCACAAAAATTTGATTAAAAAATTATTGAGCACTGAGGTTAACAAAGTGCGCTAAGCGGAAGAAAACCACTAACAAAAGCGCAATACTTTTTCTAATGTTTAATTTTTTTAAATTAGATTTGAAGTTAAATTTCTCCTTTCCACCGCAAATAAGCCCCCCTCGACAATGAATAACCATTAAAATAAAAACTTAT
>JABSSK010000477.1 GCA_013214265.1 Saprospiraceae bacterium
ACGCCCCATGTCTGAATCCACATACCCTGCCTGAAGTACCTCCATACCATGGCCTTGCATATATTCGATTCGTAAAGGGTGGTATCCTTTCTCCAGAATCAAGCTTCCCTCTCGAGTTTGGGCACTGTGAGACCCATCATTATTAATAATCAAATGCTCCCCAACAAAAACCTTCGAACCATCGTCCGAATGCACAAATAAAGTGTATACATCGGTTGCTGGCACATATATATATCCTGTTAGCAAGAGTCCATACTGATTGGCTCTCTTCCCGGCAATATGCTGGTTTACCAATGAAATGACACCCTCTGCTTTTGGGGTAAGCTCCGAAAAATTGGGTAGCTGCTTCCAATCCCCTTCAAAATAACTAAAACGCAAACCTGATGCTTGGGGAATGGTTTGTACAGAGGCTAAAGGGCTCATCTTTTCAAAAACCCGCTCAGCAACCCTACTGGCCCAACCTTCTTGAGTATAAGCCCGTGTTCGCAGCGTACAAGTCTGATCGATAGTTATGGGACCCGTATATTGTTTTGAATGGAGGGATGGCTCCGTACCATCCGTCGTATAGTACAGGCGATGCTCCGGCCATAATGCCTCAAGAGTTACCATAGTCTGATCCTGAAAAATATGATTATCATACGAAAAGCGCGGTGGTGGTGGCTGGCGAATCATTCCGGTAGTTTCGTCGTCGGTACCTTTGGTCAACTGAAAAGAATCAAATAATTTACCTTCGTGATCAAGCGCTTTAAAAGATAAATGTTTATCAAAAACGGAGAAAGTAGTATAATGGTGCCCCGTTTGTAACTCCTTAGTAAACCACGAACGCACTGGATCAAAATCTTCCAGTCCTCCACCCGCACCACCAGAATTTATATATATTACCCCGTTTTCCATGCTGATGCGATTATTCAGTAAGGGCCAGGTACGTTCGTAAACATGCGTATGCCCAAACAAACAAAAGTCAACACCATAGGCATCATATAATGGGGTTAAATCACGGGCATGGGTTTTAAAAGTAGATGCGCCTATGAAAGTGTTCCCATGGTCATCTGATTCTGACGAATAAGGTGGATGATGATGGACCACCATTTTCCATGGAGCCGATGATTTAGCCAATGCCCACTCAAGCCATTCATACTGTTCCGACCCTTCTGTAATGTCCCGGTTGGTATCAATCATAAAAAATTGAACGGGCCCATACCGAAACGTGTAATAATATTCAGGCTCTGGGTTTACCATGTAATCGTAATACAGTTGGGCATCTTGTTCGTGGTTCCCCAAAACAGTATACATTGGATAGCGACGCATCGCCTTTTCTCCTCCCGGAAAAAAATGTTCGGTCCAGTCGGTCTTTTTCGTACCTTGATCGACTAGGTCACCAGCATGAACAATAAAATTGGGACGTTCCTCAAAAATTCGTTCTGCAATAGTAGCCCAGGCCCATGGCGTTTGGCGGTTATACTGGGAGTCTCCTACAAACACAAAAAATATAGCATCCTCATCCCGCACATTTGTTTTAAAAGTTGACACCGGACTAACCAATAACTGCCCGTCGTTTTGCATACTTCGTACCCGATAGACATATTTAGTAGCTGGTATTAAATCAGGAAGGGTAACCTCATGTAATAATCGGCTTCCTTCAATCGAAACGGATGATGCATAATTTGGCCCCGCTGCATTGGGAAGAGCCACCCCATACTCCACCGTAGTGGTAGCCGAATCCGTAGTTTCCCAAAGTATGGTCATGCTCGTTTGTGTTCCCCATTGTAAATATGGGCTGACCAAAAAAGAATCAAGCACAGATTGTGTCTTAGCCAATGGAATCCCAACAAAAAAAGTGAGCATCAGTATTTTAGTCTTCATTGTTTTTGATTTACACTAAGGGTACGAGTATTTGTAAAGTACAGGTAATATTGCCAAACCCAAAGGGTATAATCACCAAAATATAAGGCGGATTCCTATACCAATAAATAAAGAGGACATTTACCATAGGTACCCTCCATCTTACAACCACTTAGTGTCATTTTGAATGGGTCATCTATAAAAGTGCAGGACCATCCATAACCGAGTATGACATGACCCAAAAGGATGAGAACCTTCCACGTTAATTCTCTTAAGCTGATCTATGTGTTACTTCTTTGTAAACCATTTTGATTGATAACCTCCATCATGGCTTCCGATTTAAAAACGAGCCTTCAACAAATCAAACCAGCTATTCAACTCCAAAAGAGTATGTACAAATACAGATGCAATAAGGCATAGATATTGCCAATTAGAGCGCTAAATCATTAAAAAAAGGCTCGCCTACGGGAAAATGTCCGATTTGAGCAAAAGAATGTCCGATTTGAGCAAATGGTTTTTTGTGCTATGGTGCAGATTATAGCAACAATCAAAACCGTTATTTATGAAGAATTCACTATTACTACTAGCAGCCATTCTTTTCTATTCGGTTGGCTATAGTCAAAAGTTAAATGTGGAAGGAGATGCCAGAATTCAGGGCGCCTTCAACCTGAAAGACGCAAATAATAGCATTCGACTAGGAGATGGTGCCGGAGCCTCAACAACTCAGGATTCCAGTGTACTCATTGGGGAACTAGCAGGTGCTTTCCATGCTGGAATGAATAATGTTTTTCTGGGTGTAAAAAGTGGGGTTGGCACTAGTTTATTTAATCTAAACTCCGGAAATAATAACACCTTCCTAGGTACATATACCGGAATGAGTCAATCTTTATTTTCAACTGGTATTACAAATGCGGTGGCTCTAGGATTCCGCGCTAAGGTAGGTTGTAGTAACTGTGCCAGTATTGGAGGCACAGGAGATTACGCCCTGAAAGTAGGTATCGGCACGGAGACACCCACTACCTTTTTAGACGTACAAGGAAACCCTGACTCCACTAACCACTTGATAAACGCTAGGGTGAATTACACTGGTAATGAAGATATTATTGCTGTTCAGGGTAATTCTAGACCATCTGCCGGTTATGGAGTTGGTCTAAAAGGGATTGGTGGTCTTCGTGGTGTGGAAGGAATAGCTACTATGTTCAACTCCGAACTTAGTGAAACCACCATAACAACAGCTGGCGGACATTTCACAAATGACATGCGGGGTACAGGTAATAAATATGGCGTTTATGGTAGGGTGCTCCAATCAGGAACAACTAACCTGCGTGCTGGCGTATACGGTGAAGCGCCGAATGAAGTCAACTCTTGGGCTGGCTATTTTAATGGTAAAATATACGCTGCCAACAATGTAGGTATCGGCACGGAGACACCCTCTACTCTTTTGGACGTGCAAGGAAACCCTAACTCCACTAACGACTTGATAAA
>JABSSK010000478.1 GCA_013214265.1 Saprospiraceae bacterium
CGGTCGCGGCGCTTCCGAATTGGATTGGGTGTGGACATCAAATGCCCGCGGTTCCGATATGCTTTGATCAATGACAGAACCTGAAATTCTTTGGGATTGAGGGTAGCTGTTCCTGTTGTTGCTTTGGTGTGCCCATTATTGGCGTGGGCATAATCAAATCCTCTAAAGAAGGTACGCCAGCTTTCCTCAACGGAATCGGGATTATTTAGAAAAGAAGTATACATCTTTTCAATGTAGGCGGGATGTGCATTGGCTAAGAAAGAAAAATCGCTCATGGTTAAACAGGTCTATGTTTTCTGTTTTTTTGTATATAGATAAAGGTGGCCACAAACTGGACCACCTAGCTTTTGCCGGTTGGGCGTTTTTTACATAGCGTAACGCTTTTTTTTGGGTTTTCATCTGCGCTTCCGCAAAAATATTTCCAATCCAAAACGATACAATTCGATAAACTAATGCAAGTAAACACCCCCTGCGATTAAAAGCAAATATTAGGCCTTACAAACTTACTTATTGGGCCAATTCTTATCGAAATTCATCTTGTCTTGTGTTTTTTATGGTATAAAAAGAGCAGGTCTTTCTTTTTTTAAGATAATTACTTACCTTTGCACTCCGTTAAAAAGAACCGGAACGATCCGGAAAAACATAGAAAATACTTTCGTACGTTATGGCACAACATCAATCATCAAAGAAGCGCATCCGTCAGGAAGCCAAGCGCCGTTTGCATAACCGCTACTATAAAAAATCAGCTCGTACTGCAATCAAAAAATTGCGGGACATGACCGATAAAAGTGAGGCAGAATCATTCTTGCCTAAAGTGGTCTCCATGGTGGATCGCTTAGCGAAAAAAGGAACATGGCACAAATCTAAAGCCAGTAACCTGAAGAGCAAACTGACACGATACGTCAACAGCCTCTAAACTTTCTCGGTTATCCGAATAAGTGTATCTCGGGACTTTGCTCGGGATACACTTTTTTTATTGTATATTGTGAACGAACGTTCATTCGTATAAGCTAAGAGGCATGGCTAAATTTCATAAACTGGTAGTAAAAGAAGTACGTCAGGAGACTGAAGATTGTGTGTCCGTTTCATTTGAGGTACCCGAGCCATTGTCGGCTGAATTCGATTTTATTCAAGGACAGTATTTAACCATAAAAACAGATTTAGGAGGTGAAGAACTCCGGCGGTCATACTCCATCTGTACAGCGCCTCAAGATAAAGACCTGAGGGTGGCTATCAAGAAGATTCCTGGTGGGCGTTTTTCTACTTTTGCCAATCACGACTTATCTGCGGGTAGATTTTATACGGTCTTGGATTCCAACCATGAAAAATACTATGTAGGTTTTGCTGCAGGGAGCGGTATCACACCAGTCATTTCCATTTTAAAAACAGTTCTTCAAGCAGAGCCTAAAAGTCGCTTCACGCTTTTTTATGGAAATAAAGGAACAGATACGGTCATTTTTCGGGAAGAGCTAGAAGCCCTCAAAAACCGTTATTTGGGCCGGTTTAGTATGCATCACGTATTCAGTCGTGAGCAATTAGAAAGTGATTTGTTCTACGGGCGTATTGATGGTAAGAAAGCAGTTTCTTTCTTCCAGAAACTCTTACATCGAGATATGGTAGATGACGTTTTCTTATGTGGACCAGAACCCATGGTTACAAGTGTGTGCGAGGAACTTGAAGGTATCGGAGTAGCTCGGGAAAAGCTTCATTTTGAATTGTTTACCAGTAGTGTAGCTTTGCAAGAACAGGCACGTAAAAAGCGAGAAAAACGAGCGTCTAGTCAAGAGGTCTTTAATGCACATATTTCGCTTCAGTTAGACGGAAGTACGATATCTTTTCCAATGCGTTCGGATGATGACTCCATCTTGGACGCTGCGTTACGGGCTGGTGCCGATCTTCCCTACGCTTGCAAAGGAGGCGTTTGTTGTACTTGTCGTGCTAAGGTGGAAGAAGGAGAAGTAGACATGTTGGTTAATTATGCACTGGAAGCGGATGAAGTAGCTGCCGGATATACGCTGACTTGCCAAGCCTTGCCCAAAACAAACACCGTTACGATTAATTTTGATAGCTAAGTATGGACGGCTTCATTTCAGATAAGAAACAGCAAATCTTGATTGCAGCTTCCCGATTGTTTCGGGATAAAGGCTACAGTGCCACCTCTATGCGTGATCTGGCACGAGCAGTCAATTTGCAAGCGTCAAGCCTATACAATCATATTGCATCAAAAGAAGAAATCCTGCAAGAAATTTGCCTAGCCAATGCTCGTCGTTTTCACGAAGGTATGGAACAGGCAAAAGCCTTAAATAATCATTCACCAAGTGAGCGATTGGAATTTTTGATGCGACTGCATATCCGAATGGCAACTCAGGATATTACCTCCGTTACATCTTTCAATGATGAGTGGAGGCATCTCTCTGAACCTCACCTGTCTCAATTCTTGGATATGCGACGGCAATATGAGTCTTTTATCCGCCATATTTTGCGGGAAGGAATCGAGCAAGGTACGTTTCGTAATATGGATGAAAGCCTATTATTATACACCTTATTGTCCTCGATAAGATGGCTCTATGACTGGTTTGAAGATGGCAAGCGCCTCTCTGCTCAGGATTTGGAGTCTCAGCTGATCCCATTATTGATGGGTGGAATCCGTGTCTAGAGGACTCTGTCGTATTTATAGATGCCGCTTAGGCTAAAGCGCTTCCAGAGATTACGTGGCCCACAACAAATGATGCAGGCTATCTATTTGTAAGATGTTTGTCGTATTTCTCAAATACGAACAAATGTTCGTTTTTATGCGTATATTTGTAGATATCCCAAAAAGTATAAAACGATATATAGGCTTTTTACCATAAAAGGGTCGTTTAATGATTCGTAAAGAAGATTAGGTTTGCCATTCGGATTACAGTCTTTTTAGACTAGGTTAGCTTATATCATACAGAAGGAAAACTAGAAGAACAGGGCCGGTTTATTTTATCCGGAAAATATAAAATCATAGTTCATGTCCATGACTGATCAAACAAAGCAGGAGGCCTTTCAGGCGCGTATTGATGCTGAGGAAAGAATTGAGCCTAGAGACTGGATGCCTGATGCGCATCGCAAAACTTTAATTCGTCAGATATCCCAACATCCTCATTCTGAAATTGTAGGGATGCTGCCTGAGGGGAATTGGATCACCAGAGCACCCTCACTACGACGGAAAGCAGCCTTAATAGCAAAGGTACAGGATGAGGCAGGTCATGGACTATACTTGTACAGTGCAGCGGAAACTTTGGGTGCTGAGCGTGATGATCTAATTCAAGA
>JABSSK010000479.1 GCA_013214265.1 Saprospiraceae bacterium
ACGCAAAAGGTGAGTTAGTAGAGTTTCGTGTAGGTGGTATTACGGGGAGTTATAATAAGATTGCATACATAATACTACCGGCTGGTTCCAGAGTTCAATAGCAGTGCGCATTAACTAGTGCACATTAACTAGTTATCCAGAAACTAATGTCTACTGCGGACGTGTACTATTGGTTCTGGTTTAAAACTAAAATGGGGATAAAATGATTATACTTGTAGTATTATGCTGACTACCGCTGATTTTGCTAAAAAAGCAATTACAACGAGTCCGTATACTTCTTTGTAGTATGACGAAATATAACTCTAATTTAAGATAACAACATTAGAGCTATTGTCTATATAGTGGTAAAAATGACAATTAATTTATGTAGGTAAGACACTCTGGAACATGGATAAAGCCAATTCTGTATGACTTTAAACACACTACTAACGAGCCAGTAAAAATAAGCCACCTAAACTTTACAAAATGATATTGTGTAAAGTTTGTAGAATCATATATTGTGGTTAAATGGTTTCTATATAAAGCACTGAATCTGAGATAGGAAACTTATGCTAAAAGCAATACTACATGGTAAGGCTGGTCGAATAGATCAAGGCGAACAAGACTCAGTTAGTTGGGGCTCCTTATTTAAAACTAGAGAAGATTTAATGACTGCGGCTATATTTAGTCGTTTTTCTTATTTATCGGCTAATTTACAATCGAGGTTATTAAAGTATTGGTTGGGTATACCAGAAAAAGATGAACCGTATGATTTTCTATTATTTGAAGGTATTGAATTTTGGCCCAGATATAAACTAAATAATGGCGATAAATGTTGTGAGGTTGAACCAGATCTAGTCCTTAGATTTAAGCACTTTAATGTAATGATTGAAATAAAACCTCCTGCTGGTGGTAGTCAATATTTTGAGCAATGGCAAAAGGAAATAACATCATATCTTCAATCAGATGATAGGAAAGATTTACCCCTCTATTTTTTAGCTATTGGTCGAATAAATGAAAGAAAGACCCAAACTTGGATTGATAAACTGAAGGAGGATAATGATACAAAGCTTGAAGGGATAATTGCGCTTAAGTGGCAAACTATTACCGATTCAATCATAAAACTGCGCTACTCAAATGATGTAGTGTTTACCCCACAAGACCATTATATATTAGACGATATTGTCGATGCCCTAAAGCTTTATGGTTTGAAAACAGTTAATTTTGATTGGCAATCGCTTAAAGATAACTATTCTTTTAAAGCGCTTAACTTCGATACAATAAAACTCTGGTCCAGGAATAAACAATGCAAACTCAAATAAATATTAGTAATACGGACAACTTATTTCAAGATATTCGTATGGCACATAGATTGTTAGTTGCGTACTATCAAAGGTTACTCCCTACAATTCAAGATATTGCCGACCATTTAGGGCTTAACTTTTATATTTGGACTCCTAGTGAGTTTTCTCGGCCAGGAAATTTAACATCTAATCCATTTAGCAAATGGCAGTGGGATTTGCTTCCTGCAAATTGTACACGATATGTGTTTCATAATGCGAAAGACAATAATAAAGTTCAGGTTGGAGAGTTTATGGTCGAATTTCATGTAATAACCGATTCAGGGATACTGAAAGAAAATGATCCTAATAGCCATAGAGCGCAACCAGACGCTTTAAACCTCCACACTGAGGTGAGTTCAGCCGAAAGTTTGGTTAAAATTCACCTTTATATGCCCTATCATAATCAAGATAAAAATTGGCATAACGATATATTTAATATATGTGAAGATCCTAAACTCACTTCTGAACCTAATTCACAAAGAATTGAAGAAGATGGTATCGATTGTTATATCTCAGGTTTTGAAATTCCTCTCAGTGACTTATTAAATGAAAATGCTGTTAAAGTTATTACTGCACGCATAGAACAATATCAATCCCATTTATTAGTCGTAGCTAAACGAGAAAGTGAATGAATTATTGTTTAAGTCTTATGTTGTACCCGTTTGAACATGAGTATTTGAATGATCCAAAAATTGACTGATCATAAGTGATATTGTCAATTAGAAAATGGTGAACAGATTTTGATAAATTTGTAGAAATTAAGTGATAGGAAATGGGCGCGATACCCCTTGTACTTATACCTAGAAAATCCCTCCTAGAGCCCTTTATTAATAAGGGGTTCTTCACTTACATATTTGCACTAGACTATTAATGTTTTTTGCTGCTGAAGCCTTGTATGGTTACAGCGTTTACCAAACACTAAAATGGTTAGATGAATAAATAACTTAAGTAAGTTAGCGTTAACGCCGACTTTACAGGAGTCGGCTTATTTTGGGGATGTATATAATGATCGATAATATGGAAGAAGATATCACTAAAGATATAGATAAAAATGAACTTAATAAACCTCTTAAAAAAGAGAAGGAAAAAAGTTTTTTTTCATTCTTTGACTCTGTTAATTTGTTTACAGGCATTGTTGATTTCGTTAAGTGCCTTTTTAAGTAGAGGAAATCAACTTTAATAATAGTGAGAAATCATTTACAAATTATTGGATGATTTGACCATAATATATTGGGGTTTAGGCGTGAAATGAATTTTTATTGCGCATGAGTGAAGATAAATAATTAAAAGATAGGGAAATATTCTGTGAAAGAAAGCTATCGTATCGAAAATGAATTCTCAATTTTATACTCTTTCCTATGGATGCTATTTCTTGCTCTTGGTATCCAAGCTATACTTGGGCTTATGGCTGCGGTTGGTTTTGGTGCTTTAGGTGTGCCAGACGATGAGATTGAATTTGTCTTTATGCGCCCAGATGCTATAGCAATAATTGGGGTTATAGCTGCTATATTGTCAGTTCCATTGATAAAAGTAGCAGCACATCAATCAGGTAAGTCATTTCCATTTGATTTTTTAGCTATTAAATCGATTAATGGAGCAACATTATCAAAAGTGTTTTTGGTAGGTATTGGCTATTACATATTTTTTTATTTTTATACCTAGGAAATTCCTCTTGGAGCCCTTTGTTTTAAAGGTGTTCAAATCTGATCATGCTGTTTTAGACTAGATAAGATTAGACAATCTAATAATCCCTTTTACCACTTTGCTGTCTCAATTTTTTTGCTAAAATAGGGTGAAATTTTTGGCGCAATACCAGTAATGGTCAAATTTATTTGGAATAACTTCTAATTTATTCATTCAACGTCAAGTCATGTTAATTTTATTGGCCATCTTCGATGTGTTCCAGTAATTTTTTCTGGCGTGTGGTTCG
>JABSSK010000048.1 GCA_013214265.1 Saprospiraceae bacterium
TACTGCTCGCTCCCACAAATTCCAACCACTGTGGGTTAGCCGAAATACCAAATTGCAGTCCTTCCCAAGCCCCGGATTGTGTCGCTCTAAATAATACATCAATTGTTTCACCTTTAGCAAAGAAACGGTCTTCGGTAATGAGAACAAGCCCGCCTGATCTGACCTTTGGCGCAGCCGCACCTTCTGTAGTCAGTGCACTTCCGTTTAGGTCGCCCAGCTTAATGGCTATATAATTCTTTTCGGTATCTTTTGCTAACAAATCAAAACTTAGCTCACTTGTAACATTATCCGAAAACGGATTTGATGGATCCAAAAATTCATGGTCAGCGGGAATAAACCGCCATGGGGGTCCACCACCAAAATCGAGCGCAGTAGAAAGGATGACCCGACGCATTTTTATTAAATCCAGCGTGGTAATACTTCCAGACATATCAACATCCGCAGCTAACAATTTGTAAGGTGATGCCAACACCTGCCTACGTAGAATATGCTTTTGTACTAAAACCATATCAAAAGTAGTTACCCCATTTTGATAATCACTTTTGTTCTTTCCTGCCTTCATCGCTTTGACAAAACAGCCTGGCACATCCTTAAGCAAAAAGCTTCCCTCGGTGGAGGATAATTCGGTTAACGTACCATCGGTAAGTAATAATTCAATAGCCACATCAGAAACCGGAGAACCTTCCTCCGTCCAAATACGACCTGATAAATCCACGATCATATTGTCACAGATCTGTTCATGTGGCATAGCTTTAAAAACCTCTGACTGAATCAATTCGATCTCTGTATTCCGCATGATAATATCATGCAAACTAGTATTTCGGATACTTGCTTTATCTTCTTCGGAGAGAACGGGATCATTTTCAAAAAAGAATCGATCACCATCTCGTAAATTTTTGAATTGTAACGCCATGAAGGCAGTAATCGTCTCGCCAAATAGGTTATTTGCTGTCTGCTTATCTTCTGAAAGCATTCCAACCCAAGCATCCACATCATTTATGTCCTTGTATAAGGAAAAAAGATTTGAAGTTATTCGGTTATTACTATTAATGTGCCTGAATAACTGATAAGGCTCAAGACCCAGACCTACGCGAATACTATTCAAATCTGGTAAGCCTCTCTCCCTTCCTCTGTTAATATTGATGGAAGCCAAATCGAGACCAGGACTACCCGGAGGGCCAAACAAAAAGTTACGTATATCGTTAACTACAAGCTGATCAAAAGATTGCTGTACCTGTTCGCCCATACCTTTAATGAACACATCAATTCCCCCTTCTTCCATGACCAATAGAGGGTTAAAAAATGCCCTACGCAGTTGAACTGGACCTTCTGGATGATCCCGTCCGTCACGCATTACTCGATTGAGGTTTCCACTCAGTAAGGTATGACCTACACGGAATGCTGCCCCAGTAAAGGAATTGAAAAGCTGAGCATTAATATCAGGATCATATCCTTCGTATGGTGCCAGATCGACGCCCATCGTGGGAAGCCATTCGTTATAAATTACCGCCTGTATCAAACCCCCAATAATTTTTCGTGCATATTGGAAAAGCTCTTCATCACCCCAATCGGGGTTTTCCTGTGCTAACACATCACATAATCGGTTATGTTCACGAGCAAATAATGTATGAAACCCGAGCAACAAAGGATTCTCGTTAGCCCTTGGGTCACCTGCTACAAACTGCTTGGGAAACAACCCGACCGGATCATCCATATGTGGTGCGTCCCGATCAATCTCACCTTCAAACTCCCCGTTAATTGTATTAAATGGCAATAAATAACCCGCCGACATCTTTAACTTTCCCCCTTCGTGGGTACGCAACCAGTCCTCTCTCTCGGCATCTGAACCATACACAGAAGAACCATCAATATAGGCAGTATTTGTGTTAGGGTGCCGCCTCGGCTTATCTACACTGGTTCCTGTTGATGGATCGAACATATTTCGATGCATAGCAATAGTGGCCTGTCCTGTTCCTCGCGGATCGAAATGAATGTCACCAGCAGGAACGGAAATAGCAGCTTCCTCATCATTGTCTGGAGTAAGGCCAATATCATGATCTATAAATTGACCAAAAGACCACGTAAAATCACTTAGTAGCAGAGGATCACGATCTGTTAAATCTTGGGCAAAAATATTATTAGAGACTTCGCGGGGGTTGGGTCTGTTGGGGCCGCTGGGAGCAGAGATACCATCAGAATAGCCCATTTGGGGCACTAGCAGCCTCAGATTCTCCCCAGCACTACCCCAATCTGGATTACTCAGATTGTTGAAAGTACCATCAATGGTGCGGTATAGATTAACGTCCACACTTTGCCCAAATATGGTAATAGGCAATATAGTAGTGAACAGAATAAAGATTCTGATATGTAAGAGTCGTCTCATATTTCTCTTTTTAGCTCATGGGTTCTATGGCCATTTTCTTTGGCTTTTCACAGTCATATATCTCGTTTACAGCAAAATAAAAATTAGGTAGTTTTGCTATAATTTGCACTTAGCGTAAAATATCAGTCAAAAATACAGATTTTACGCTAAATAAGAGTTGATAATTTCACTTAAATCTTCTGAATGATTATCTATTTTAGAGGCATAATTACAATCCCGAAAGATTAATTTTCAGTTAAACTGACACATACATCCATCTAAATGTGTTTTTGGTCAGTTGATATAAAAGAATGTTTTCGGCTTCTATCTCATACAATTTAATTTGTGTGAATGCCGAATACAGTCGGGTGAATTTTGAGGAGGGCCTCGGTCCTCCTCTTTCTTTTTCTTAAAAAAAGATCACCCCATATGTATTTTTGCTGTTCATGGATTGTGAAGCTTCACTGTTTCTCTGCAGACCTAAACACATGGTTAGAAACATATTTCTGATCGGCTTTTTTTGCTCATGCTGGCTTTTCCATCTTTCGGGGCAGCCGGCACCTGCGCGCGCGTTTCGCACCAAACTTATAAAACCACCTGTCGCCGACAGTCTTTTTCTCGACACTTTAGTCGTATGGCCTAATTCTGTTCAAGTTTCCGATCTCTCCGGACGTTTTTACCAATCTGGTACCGATTGGTACATAAACCAAAACTACCTCGTCTGGTATAAAACACCTCCAAGTACTACTTTGCGGGTCAGCTTTCGCGTGCTTCCGTATCCTCATTCCAGCCGATTTACAGTTATTGACTCTACCCTTTCAACTTATGGACCCACCAACAAACCAATAGTTACACCCATTCAAATAGCCAGAACACAAGAATGGATGGGCAATCAAAACTTATCTTATTCTGGCAGTTTTGCTAGAGGTTTATCATTTGGGAACCGCCAAAATCTTGTACTCAACTCTACTTTCAATCTGCAACTTAGTGGGGATTTAGGCGATGACTTCTATCTACTGGCTGCCATCACAGATGAAAACATCCCGCTTCAGCCATCAGGAAATACCCAGCAACTAAATGAATTCGACCGAGTATTTGTTCAAATCACGCGCCAACAGAATCAACTCACTGCGGGCGATTATGAGCTCACCCCCGGTCAAAGTTATTTTATGCGATTTTTCAAAAAACTGCAGGGTGCTACCTATCAGAATACCACAAACACCAAAAAAGGAAAGCTCTCGACAAGAGGCAGTATCGCAGTGGCTCGTGGGCAGTTTGTTCGGAGGACGCTTTCTACTAGCGAAGGGAATCAGGGGCCCTACCGCTTGCAAGGTCTGAGGGGAGAATCATTTATTATCGTTTTATCCGGTACGGAGCGTATCTATTTGGATGGCAAACAACTAACACGAGGAATAGAAAATGACTATACCATCAACTATAATCTCGGTGAAATTACTTTTACTGCTAACCAGCTGATCACACGAGAAAGCAGAATTATTGTAGAATTTGAATATGCAGATCAGAACTACCTGCGTAGCCTTACCCATCTCGAATCAGAATACAAAGCGGAAAAAAGTAGGTTTTATATTCAGATGTTTTCTCAACAAGACAGCAAAAACACAACCCTTAACCTCAACCTAACCGAAGCCGACCGGGAAAGGCTAACACAGGCTGGGGATGATCCGCTGAAAGCTGTCACCTCGAGCATAATGCCATCAGAGACCCGCTCCCCCGCCCGAGTATTTTATCGATTACTCGACACCGTAATTCAGAATTGTGGATTGTTGGATTCTATCTTAGTTTATGCTACTAGTGATGAGGAACAACTATTTTCAGCACGATTTTCGTTTGTGGGTTCAGGTCAAGGAAACTATCAATTAGCGGATAACAGCATTGCGAATGAACCTGTATTCAAATGGGTTGCGCCCGATCCTGTCACCTGCCAGCCTCGCGGCGATTATGCCCCAATTATACAGTTACCAACGCCACAACAGCATCAAATGATTGTTGCAGGTATGGAATGGTCACCAACCCAGCAAACACAAGTTCTTCTTGAGACATCAACCAGTACCTTAGACTTGAATCGATTTTCAAATATCGATCAGAAAGATGATCGTGGTTATGCACTATTTTCAAAGGTAACCCACCAATTACCCATGTCCTTTTTCGGTAAGGAGGGCACCTGGGAGACATCCGCAGCCTATGAATTCAAACAAGCTTACTTTCAACCCATTAACCCCTATCGCCCACAGGAGTATTTACGAGACTGGAGCTTGGCTGATTTTAATGGTAATGGCCAAATTGAAGCTACCAATGAGCACCTATTACAAGCAAGCCTAGGTTATCAAATGGATAGCCTCGGAGGCATACAATATGGATTGGCTCGGTTTGATCGGAATGCCCTTTATGAAGGAACCCGACAGCATTGGCAACTAGATATTACAACCTCAAACACATCAGTGAATGGATACGCAAGTTTGGTTCGGGCAACCACTCCTACCGATAATCGTAGGTTTTGGCGACCAGATATTACCATAAAGCAACAAATTCCTTTCCTCCCAGGTCTTCTTGCCTCATTACATTATCAAGCTGAAGATAATCGCCGAGAAGAAGCTGATAGCTTATCACTTCAGAGCTTCTCATTTCATCGCTGGGAAGCTGGAATACAAAATGCGGATACCACCCAGCTTACCTGGTCGCTAGCCTATCAAAAACGAAAGGATCAATTGCCACTGGCTACCGATTTAACCGACGCAATTGACGTAGAATCTGTTTCAGCAGAAATACGTTTACGACCTTCTCGATTTTGGCAACTCAAATCCCGTTTACAGTACAGAAATCTTACCATACGCAATACCAATCTAACCTCCCAACGACCTAACCAAACCTTCTTGGGTCGTGTACAGAATAATCTAATACTTCTAAAAGGGATCATCCGTACATCTACCGTTTACGAACTGGGGTCCGGCCAGGAACCACAAGTCGACTTTACGTACATCAAAGTAGCTACCGGAGAGGGGCAATATATTTGGCTGGATTCTTTATACAATAACGATGGAGTTATCCAGCCTAATGAAATGGAAATCGCCCCTTTCCCAGATCAGGCTGATTATGTGCGTATCAGTCGGATCACCAATGCTTTTTTTAAGACCCAAAATGTGCAATTCAATCAAAGCCTAAGCATCATTCCACGTATCGCATGGTTTGGTGAAAAAAGCAACTGGAAAGCTGTGATTGCCAAACTGTCCACTCAATCCTCCTTTAGGATTGCGCGTAAAACAAATGAAAATGGTAGCTCATTCTCCATTAACCCCCTAAAACTTAACATCGTCGACTCCTCCCTGGTATCCTTGTCTTCTGCCATGCAGCATACTGTATTCTTTAATCGGGGTAAACCGATCTTTGAATCGCAACTGGGGATCACAGATAATAGATCTCGGATTGCACAAACGACAGGATTTGAATCCAGACAAATCACAAATTTCTTTTTACGTACAAGAACTAACCTGAATCAAATATGGAGCATACAAACGCAGTGGTCATTAGGAAGCCGCTTTAATAACAGTGAAAATTTTGAAAACAAATCCTATAAATTGGAATTCACTAAGGTCGAACCCAGTCTTTCTTGGACACCGAGCCAACGCTTCCGAGGTGCTTTAAATGCTCGTTTTCAAACGGATCGTGATGTTTCCAGAGAATCGGGTGACCAGGCTATGGCCTCAGAACTGGAAAGCTCATTTACATACAATCGATCTGTAAAAACATCTCTGAGTAGCCAGATCAGCTTTATTCAAATCAAATACAATGGAAACCCATCTTCTCCTGTAGGGTTTGCTATTCTTAATGGTTTGCAGAGCGGACGGAATATCTTATGGTCATTGCAACTTGACCAGCAATTAGGTAAAAATTTAAGGCTCAGCTTGACCTACGAAGGTCGTAAAACAGGAAATTCATCTACAGTACACGTTGGTCGTGCACAGATTGCAGCTGTTTTTTAACCCTACATCCAGGTTATAATTCACTACTTTTAGTAATGGAATCCATAATTTTTATGCCTTCCTTTGTGCGTAAACTGACAATTAAACAATTAAGCCTATATCAACTCTGTTTTTTAGCTAATTTTGTTTGTTTCCCAAACTTTACATTACGACTTCTACTAATATTATTATCATGAAGCCAGTCATTTACCTAGCTTTTATTTTATTTTCCATTCCTGTTGCTGCGCAACAGTTCTGGGTTGATGCTATCGCATCGGATTGGGCCTCCACACGTAGTGATGACCGACCGATTCAGCCCAACACCTTTCGGGCTTTTGATGTTGAACCTGCCGAGCTCCAACAAACATTCCTTCGCCTGCGGTCCCCTCAGACTCTTCGTTTTCCGATGCCTGATGGTTCCCAAAAAACATTTGTGATTGAACCTCAATCTAACTTTCATCCTGACTTAGCCCGTAAGTATCCGTTGCTGCAGGCCTTTACGGGTTATGACCCTGTGCATCCTGAACATCGTATTGGACTTACCGTTGGGCCACGGGGCTTGCACGCTGTGCTCGAAACCGATCAAGGGCAGGTATATATTGACCCCTACCAGAAAGGGCGATCGGACCGACACATGGCATACTTTACTAAAGACCACGAACCTCCAGCAGCACTAGCAGGACTCATGCAGTGTGGCAACCACGGAACACACATTGAAGAATGGGCCGATGAACCTCTTCAAGGGACGTCTGCTGGACTGAGATCCAATACGGATAATGTCGACCTGATTGTATACGATATTGCGATTGCTACTACTGCTGAATATTCCAACGCTAACGGCGGAACAACAGCGAGTGTTCTGGAATCCCTTAACGAAGCGCTGACAAGAATTAATTTCATCTTTGTTCAGGATTTGGCTATTCGCTTTCAATTAATTGCTGAAAATGAGCAAATCATATTTTTTGATGCGAATACTGATCCATATACAGATGACAATATTTCCAGCTTACTGAATCAGAACCAGACGGCACTCGCCAATATTCTGGGCCCTCAAAAGTATGATATAGGTCACGTTTTTGCTGGTCCTTGTGGCGGTGGAACCGTGGGTCAAGCCGCATTAGCTGGCGTATGTAACACCCAACGTAAAGCCCGAGCTGCTTCCTGCCAAATCGGTTCCAATGCCCGTTTCGTTACGAATGTCGTAGCTCATGAAATTGGGCATCAGCTGAGTGCTACCCATACCTTTAACAACTGCCCTCAAAATGAAGGTCAAACGTCACCCAGTTCAGCCTTCGAGCCTGGTGGTGGCAGCACAATTATGTCATATGCTAACGCGTGCGGATCGCAAAGCTACCAAAATGGTGCCGACCCCTATTTTCACGTACACAGTATCCAGCAGATGTTTCTCTTTAGCCGCAACAGCTCAGGTAATAATTGCTCCGAAGTCATTCAAACGGACAACCTCATGCCTGAAATCAACTTACCTTACCCCCAAAATCTGGTCATTCCGATTTCCACACCCTTCAAATTAACAGCTGAAGCATATGACCCTGATTCTTCAGGAATGACATTTTGTTGGGAACAGTACGACATCGATCCAATTTCATCCACACTGGGCGCACCACAAGGAAACGACCCTTCTTTCCGTTCCTATGAACCCGTAACCTCCCCTACAAGATATTTTCCAAGGCTCTTGGATATTATTATCGGTAACGAAAGCAGAGTGGAAGTTCTTCCCGATTATGAACGAAACCTGAAGTTCCGATGTACTGTGCGGGACAATGATCTGGAGGCTAGTGGTGTCATTTGGGAAGAAATCCAATTAGGTGTCACAGAATCAGCTGGACCATTTAAAGTAATCGCACCAAACCGGAATTTAACCTACACAGGAGGACGGGAGTACGAAATTCGTTGGGATGTTGCCAATACCGATCGAGGGCCTGTAAATTGTAAGTTTGTTAATGTATTACTTTCTGTTGATCGAGGAACATCCATCTATGACACGTTGGCTGCCCAGACCCTAAATGATGGTTCCGTTTATGTTACTTTCCCTGATGTAGAAACCACCCGTGGCCGGGTTTTCATTGAAGCTGTAGGTAATGTGTTCTATGATGCATCCGATGAAGATTTTAACATTATTCCTGCCGCTGATTCGACCTATGCTGTAAAAGTTAATCCTGCTGGAATCCCTTTAAGTTGTCAGCCTGAAATTATCAATGTTCAGGTAATTACCGATAGTATTAATGGGTATAATGGTCATATTAACCTTTCTTTGGCAGAGACCCCAGATGGTATCACTTACAACTTTGTACCTAACTTACTCTATCCGGGGGACACTGCAATCCTGCATCTTTTACCTACTTTGTCAGGTCGGCAAACGTACAATTTAGTTGTTCGTACTGAATCCGATGCGGATACCTTTGACCGAGAGCTTGTGCTGGTAACACAGTCTAATGACTATGAGGGCTTTCGTCCCACCTTACCCGCTGATGGGACGTCAGGTATATTATTATCCACCGATTTTGCTTGGTCCCCTTCGGTAGATGCGGAATCGTATACCGTGGAAATAGCAAGAGACCCTACTTTTTCAAGCAGTGCCTTAATCGAAAGGCGAACGGGTATAACGGACACTACCTATGTACCTGCAGCTTTGCTGGATGAGTCCTCCTTATTCTTTTGGCGGGTGCAGCCCGAAAATATTTGTGGCCCGGGTAACTATTCATCCATACAGTCATTCCATACAGCCAATACCACCTGCGACGAAAGTGAAGCTGGTGATACCCCTATCAATATTTCCGGAACAGGCTTACCAACCATTGAATCTAAAATTCTGATACAACAGCAAGGAACGGTCAGCGATATTAACATTCCGTTTATCAAGGCTAACTACCAACCAGTAAATAGCCTACGGATTACGCTGATCAGTCCTAGTGGTACTGAAGTTATTCTTTTTGATGAAAATTGTGGTAATACAGTTAACCTCTCTCTAGGATTTGATGATGATGCGCCTCGCGAAATTGTATGCCCTCCCGATGATGGCATCGTTTTTCAGCCCGTTCAATCTCTTGCTGCATTTAACGGAGAAAGTATTACCGGCGAATGGATTCTTCGGGTAGCAGTTGTTGAACTTGGCTTTGGCGCTTGAGGTGGACTCGAAGAGTGGAAAATTGAATTTTGCTCTGAACAAGTTGCAATCGGCCCCGTACTGGTAAGTCTCGACACTTTATTTGTTCCGCCCGGACTTACCAATACCATCACCTTGGATCAACTAGAAGTTGAAGACCCCGATAATAATTCATTCGAATTAACTTATACCGTTTTAAGCGTACCAAGTAATGGAGTCCTTACGGCCTATTCCGTTCCATTATCAGTTGGTGATCAATTTACCCAAAGAGCCATTGAAACCTTCGATTTGAAGTATACCCATTCAGGTGACGAATCACTCGAAGATGCTTTTAAGTTAGTAGTAGAAGATGGGACTGGAGGATTTTATGCCCCAATTGATATTCCTGTCAAAATAAGTGATGATGCTGTGGTAGATGTTGTTGATCCGATCGAGGCGACCAAGGTTCCCCTGTTGTTTCCCGTACCCGCAAATGATCAGATTCAACTTCGCTGGGCAACACCGTTAAGTTCCGATACGCAAGTACATCTTTTCGATGCACAAGGGCGTCCGTTGCAACGCATACAACTAGAGCGCGGTATTAGCGATTGGCAGATTTCTGTCAACAACTTATCCACTGGATATTATGTGCTTAGAATCCTGGATGAGCAATCGGTGATAGCGCTACCATTTACCATAGCACGTTAGCTATAAAAAGTGGACAAAGCGTGATGAGCCATTCCTGATTTATTCCTTACATTTAGGAAGAGATAATTCAGGAATGGCTCCTTTATTTTTTCTTGTCTTTACCCTGAGCACCTCAGTCAAGTGCTACGCCCTTTCGGGCAAAAAACAGATACTGAAAACCTCCACGGGCTACCATAAAAACCAATAAGGTAAACCATAAGCCATGGTTACCCCAGGGTTGACTGATCCAGAATACCAGAATAAAAACTATAATGGCCATCAACATGGTATCCCGCATTGATTTTGCGGCAGTCAACCCAATAAAAATACCATCCCATAAGTAGGAAGGGGTACTGAATACTGGAAATAAAATCATCCAAAAAACGAAGGGTTTAGTCGCATGGACAACATCTTGCTGATCGGTGTATATGCGAACGAGCGACTGCCCCCCAAGCCCATAGAGAAGGCTAAAGCCCAAGGCAATGGCCATACCCCATAAAAAAGATAAACGTATGGCCTGTCGGGTCTTGCCCTCATCAGCCTGTCCAGCATATTTACCAACTAGGCTTTCGGAAGCAAAAGCAAAGCCATCAACTCCGTAAGACATCCAGTTCAAGAATTGTAAAAGGATAACATTTGCCGCAAGCATAAGCTCTCCCCCAGCTGAAGACTGACTGTAAAAGAATCCGAAGGCCAAAGTCAAGCATAATGTCCTAATGAATATATCCAGATTAATACTTAAAAAGGACTGCAAAGCTTTAGTTTGAAGAACAGCCTTTGCAGTAAGTTTAAGCAGATAGGAGCGGTATTTTCCGAGAAGGAATAAAAACCCTAGTAAAATACCTGCATACTGAGCTATAAGCGTTCCCAACGCAACACCGTCCACGCCCATACCTTTTTCACGCACCAGATAATAACTAATCAACATATTAGCGATGTTGATGAAAACAGTCAGTACCAGTGGGATTATTGCGTTCTGTAATCCGAAAAACCATCCCATCAAAGCATATAGACCCAATGTGGCAGGGGCCGCAAGAATACGAATATTGTAATAATCACGCACTAGGTCAATTTGGTCGGTTTGCACATGCAGTAGGTAAATAGCTAGGTCACATATAGGGCCTTTTAGCAGAATCAATACGATTGACAATCCTAGAACTACAATGAATGCTCTTCCCAAAATTTGGATAACGGCTGAGCTGGCTTTCCTACCATAAGCCTGGGCAGTCATTCCGGTGGTTCCCATTCTTAAAAAACCAAAGTTCCAGTAAATGAAATTAAATATCATTGCGCCCAAACCAACTGCCCCAAGATGACTCTCGGACAGACGCCCCATCAACGCTGTATCAACAGTACTTAAAAGAGGAACAGAAACGTTACTAATTATATTTGGAATAGCAAGTCTAAGAATCTCTTTATTCATACGTTATGCTTAAAGGCCTAAACCAGTTGGGAAGGGTCCAATTATTTAGTTTAAATTTGGCTCAAATATAGAATCGTTCCAACGCTTATGAAGATCAAAGTAGGTATCTTTTTCGGAGGACCATCCCGTGAACGGGAAATTTCTTTCGCTGGTGGCCGTACCGTTTACGACAATCTGGATAAATCCATATTTGAAGCTATCCCTATTTTTGTTGATAGCTATCGAAATTTCATTCAGCTGGAATGGTCTTATTTATACAAAGGAACCATTCGCGATTTCTTCCCACCCGTGCAAGCACTTCCTGAATCCCCTAATCAGTTTCAGGTGTATCAGGAAAGTCTGGGGGAAACCACCCAAGCACTAACCCAAGAACTACTGGAATCCGTAGGTACGCCTATCGCCCCTGATGAACTTCCACAACTGATCAGTGTAGCATTTTTGGCACTACATGGTGTATATGGGGAAGACGGACAAATTCAACAGGAACTTGACCGATTGCGCATTCCTTACACTGGCAGTGGCATTGAGGCTTGTGCAATTGGTATGGATAAAGGTGTGCAAAAAGAACTTATGGCTCAAAAGGGTTTTAATATGCCCAAAGTGGAAGTAATTCACAGAGCCGACTGGGTAGCTGGAAAAGCACAAGAGTGGTATGAAAAAGTAAAATCCGACATTCATTTCCCTGTAGTAATCCGACCCGCAAATCAGGGTTCCTCCATTGGCGTTTCTATTATCGACGAAAAATCAGGGCTTGCTGCTTTCGAAGAAGCAGTAGATCGTGCGTTCTTTAGGGAAATCATCCCACTCGTACACTGGAAAAACCAAAGTGATTATCAACGAGCTGACCACATCCGGCTATTAACAGATATTCGGGAAGGTATTGGATTCCCTCTGGACATCTCCCTAGGTGAAAAAAAGACAACCCTCTTTCATCCCGAAGCCTTACTTAAATTCCTAAACGAAGAGACAGCAGCAAACCCGAATACCCAACATAATTTTTTATTAGAAGGCCTCCTGAGTGAGGAAAAAGTGATACTGGAAAGCTTTATCTCTGGAAAAGAATTTAGTTGTATTGTCGTGCGCCGTGAAGATGGAGATGTAGTTGCGCTTCCACCAACAGAAATTGTAAAAGGGGGAGAAGTTTTTGACTACAAGTCGAAATACATGCCCGGGCGATCTAGAAAAGAAACGCCTATTTTATTACCCGATGAACGTATTCACGCCATTCGCCAGGAGTGCGAACGATTATTCACGGCCCTCGGCTTTGCCACTTATGCACGTATTGATGGATTTATACAAGAGGACGGACGCATCTTCTTGAACGATCCCAATACCACTTCAGGAATGTTACCCTCCTCATTTTTTTTCCATCAAGCGGCTGAGATCGGACTCAACCCATCGCAGTTACTCACCTACATTATTAGAATCTCTCTTCAAGAGCGATTAGCCGAACAACCAAAAGAAGAAACATATAAAGCTGTTCTTAATTTCTTAGACGATAAAATAGTTGAATCCAAATCTTTTGAATCGCAGCGTAAGCAGATAGGTATTATTCTTGGAGGTACTTCTTTTGAACGACATATATCCGTGGAGAGTGGCCGTAACATCTATGAAAAACTATCAAGTAGTGCTACCTACCAACCCCTACCAATCTTTCTTTCCGCATACGATGGCTCCAATTTTCAACTCTGCCAGATTCCAATTTCTCTTTTACTGAAAGATAATGCGGATGATATTTTCACTAAAATCGAGAACTACAGTACCCTCCCGGTATTAGAAGAGATACGACTATCATGTAAAGACATAACAGATAAATATGCTCCTGGTAATACCATTTTTACACCTCAAGAGATAACTATCGAACAACTACCCGATCGGGTAGATCAAGTTTTTATTGCTCTGCACGGGCGTCCAGGTGAAGA
This sequence comes from Saprospiraceae bacterium, assembly GCA_013214265.1. Lineage (GTDB taxonomy): Bacteria > Bacteroidota > Bacteroidia > Chitinophagales > Saprospiraceae > DT-110. The sequence goes on from JABSSK010000048.1 coordinate 13,475, forward strand.
TGGTACCCTGCAACAAGCACTGGACGAGGTTGGCTTATCATATAATGGTTCAGGCGCTAAGTCGTCCAGTATCACCATTGATAAGTATAAAACCTTACAAACACTCAAGCGCAATGGGTTTTCTGTTACCCAACAACAACTGATGCGTCGCAGTGATTTCGAATCTGATCAGGCACAATTTCTGGAACAGGTAGAACAAACATTTGCCTATCCTCTTATTGCCAAACCGGTAGATGACGGGTGCAGTTCAGCCGTAATGGTCATCAATACTAGAGAAGAACTCGATGCTTATACCCGCTTAATGTTCAGAGCCGCCACAGATCAGGGGCTGGCATTTAGAAAAGTACTAAAGCTTGACCCGAAAGCGGAATTTCCAATTAAGGATACGATCTTATTTGAAACACGCATATCATCTGGTGGTGCCAAGCGATTTCTGGAGGTTACAGTTGGCCTAATCACAAGCGTAAAACCAGATGGAACGATTAACTATCAAGTATTTGAGCCCTCAGAGGCCTTATCCAGTGGCGATGTACTATCGGTTGAGGAAAAATTCCTAGCTGGAGAAGGTCAAAATATTACCCCTGCTCGCTTTGCTGACGATCAATCTGATTATGACTATATTGCCACTCAAGTAAAAGATGATCTCGAAAAAGCTGCTCGTATCCTTGACATCAGAGGATATGCCAGAATTGATGCTTTTGTACGCATTTTTCCAGACAACAGTGCCGAAACCATTATCGTTGAAGTTAATTCCCTCCCAGGTATGACTCCTGCGACTGTTATCTTTCATCAAGCCGCACTCGCGGGTTTTCAGCCTGGTGCTTTCATTCAGCAAATCCTTACTTACGCAGAAAATCAGCACCATGCTGAAATACAGGAAACGGCCCAAAACCATCTATCAAATGTTCAGGAAGAAGCCATTCTTCCTGTTGGAAAACCAAATATGACGGAACAAACCCAAGCTACCTCAAAACCCCAAAAGGACAACTTCTTTACTCGGGTTTTTAATAGCCTACTTGCCTTTTTGCAATCGGCTATATTTCTCAGAAATTTGGGCGTAATGGTAGGATTTTTAATTTTGTTCTTTTTCTTGATAAAAGGAGCACTCCGTATGTACACCCACCATGGTGAGTCCTTGGAGGTTCACGACTACCGGGGGATGTCCATCACTGAAGCACAAAGAAAAGCCAAGGAACGTTCTTTCACCGTTGCAGTTCTGGATTCCGTATTTATGCCGAATCGAATTTCCAATGAAGTTATTGACCAAACACCACGTCCTTTTTCCAGAGTAAAAGAAAACCGTACCATTTATTTAACGATCACTCGTGGGGTTGCACCTGAGGTCCCGCTACCTTCCTTGGTGGGATCGGATGAATTCGAGCAGTACCGAAGAAAACTTGACCGTTTGAATATTGATCTGGTTGTAGCAGATAAACAGTACGACCGAAAGCTAGAGGAAAATACGATTCTGTACTTGGTCTACGAAGGTGAACGCTATACCCCAAAACAATTGGAAACAGGCGTGCGCATTCCCAAAGGAAGTCAGATCGGAGCCGTGATATCTGTGAGAAATACGGGGCAGGCTCAGGTCCCTAATTTAGTATGCCAACAATTCTCGGAAGCGTCCTTTAATATTTCTAGCCGGCAACTGATCGTTGGACGGGTAGAGGGAGCTACTGGTTCTCCCCAAAGTTATTATGTATGGAAACAAGACCCTCCCGCAGGAACAATGCTATCTGTAGGGGCATCCGTAAATATCTACCTTCAGGCGAATAAGCCCGATGGGTGTCAATAACATTCAAATTGAAAAAGTAATTTTAACTATGGAGGATATTCAAGTAGATGAACTAAAGGAACGTCTGGATACAAATGATCATGCGATTATACTGATCGACGTACGAGAGCCTCATGAACATGAGGAGTTTAGCGTGGGTGGCACCCTTATCCCACTAGGAAGTTTACCCGAAAACTTAGAATCGCTTAACCAATACCAGGACAAAGAGATTGTTGTGTATTGCCGCTCAGGGGCACGCAGCGGAAGAGCTAAAGCTTTTATGGAGCAGGCTGGATTTGACAATGTTCGTAACCTGCTTGGTGGTGTTATGGGTTGGATCGATAAATACGGTGTCTGATCTTACTTTAATTTTCTGTTGCTCCAGCGCGCTTCTCATGGACGTAAGCCTCAATTTGGTACTTGTTCTGTAAATCCTGAACAAGGTTTTCTGCCGCTTCCAAATCTGTGAAACGGTCTACCAAAACAGCGGCATACGTTCCTGTATTGAACAGGGTTACTTCTGCATTGGAGTAACCCCACCCTTTTAGCCGATTTACCTCCGTTTCTGCTCCTGAACGAAGGCGAAACGATCCTGCTAATACCAAATAAGTCTGCCCTTCCATCGTTGTAGAGGTAGACTCCGTTAGCGTTTCATCAACTCGCTCTTCCGTTGGTTCAGGGGTCGTCCCTGGAACTGATGCAGAAGGCTTTTGTGCGGGATCAAATGATCTACCAGATTCTTTAGGTATAAATGATTCGTTGTTCTCATCCACAACCTCTATTTCCTGATCAACCTGCACCGTTTCAGGAACTACAATAGGGTTTTCCGTTTCACCAAGGTCATAAATTCTAACCATAATGAAAATCACAGCTGCCAGGCAAATAGCCACAATAATAATAGTCAGATAATCCAGCTTCGACATAACCTATTATCAATTTTTATATCCGAAAGGTACGGAAATTTCAACCCGCTGAGCTCAAAAATAATCATAAAAATAAAGTAATGATTTTCTGTATTTCACCTCTTTCCACCAGCATAAAATAAAAATCATACAATAAATTAGCCTACCTCAACCTTATAGTATAGTCACCAAAACAAATCCTTTATGCAGCAGATGTACTTCATCAAACCGAGAAGTTCACATGCAACCATCCAAAATCTTTATGATGCTCGGCCTGAGCGTTCTACACTTTACTTTGCTGTCTGCCCAGGAAAATATAGTTCCCACAGATAGTACACCTACCGCAATTGTCAACGATTCCACTTCGACAGAAATAGAAGAAGAATTACTGAGTATAGAAGAATTATCTAAGAAAGGACTTTCAAATCATGAGCGTACCCAACTCATTTTTGAAGCCATCGAAAATGGTGACATCAATATGGCTGACACTGTTGCCAACGCTATGGTTTATTATCGTCATAACGAAGAAGGGGAAACCGCACTGACCCAAGCTATTCTAGCGCAAGACCAAAAAATGGTTAGGATGCTGACAAAAAAAGCAGTAATTAATCTCAAAAACCAGTCTGGTGAAACGCCACTAACTCTTGCTGTTAAAACAGGGAATCCTGAAATTATTGCCTTGGTCATGCATAGAGCTAAAGCAGCACTCAAAAATGATCATGACGAAACGCCTCTCTGGCTAGCTATCCAGAATGGTGATCTCTTTATAGCACAGAAGCTGATTGACAAAGGGGCTCGAGTCGATCATAAATCAAAGGGGGAAACTCCAATTTTTCAAGCTATCCGAAATAATCAGCTTCGCATGCTCGCACTCCTTATCAAAAATGGGGCCGACCCTAGTACACCCAATTCCGACGGGCTTATTCCGTTAGGATTAGCCGTTAGCGAAGGGAAAGTTAACATGGCAAAAATCCTGATAAATCGAAGCAAACAACCCTATGAGGATGCAAACTGGAAAAATACAATTGGAGAGCCCATTCTTGTGGAAGCTGTCCGTCAGGAAAGCCTTGATATCGTTCGCCTTCTACTAGGCCATGGCGCACAAACCAACTATGTTGACTACATGGATAATACGGCTTTACATCTGGCCGCATCCAAAGGGTATCGGGCCATTGTATCCTTACTATTACAGCATGGTGCTGATCCTGCATCTACCAATATGCTGGGAGAAACCGCTAAGCAAGTGGCAAAATCTAATGGGCATCAGTCTCTTCTTGATTTATTCTCTCTGAATGAGAATCCTCAAGAAGCCTACTTTGCAACTTCCTATGACAAAGAATAAAGACGTTTTCATTCCTCCGCTATAAACCAAACAATTTTGTAGTCTTATTTGTGTGTCAAACTATAATGAAGGCCATCCGAGATTATCGGATGGCTTTTTATGGTCACATTGGTATTTTATAAAGGAATCACCTGCCCATCAAAACCTAACTGAACACCTTTCGGTAATTCTGGCTGAATATCACGGTAACACCCCATACGATGGCTCATATGAATTAAATACGCTTCTTCAGGCTTGACATCATCAATAAAAGCAAGGGCTTGTTTTAGGTTCATATGTGCGTGATGTGCTGAATGATGTAAAGCACTCACAATTAATCGACGAACACCTTTTAGCTTTTCTTTCTCTTGGGAAGGTAAGTAAAGCATATCCGTTAAATAAGCCACATCTCCGAATCGAAACCCTAGAATTGGAAGTCTTCCATGCATTACTTCAATTGCTCTAATGGGTAAGCCACCCAAAATAAATTCACTTTGGGCATCAAGATGGTGCAGCCTTACCATAGGTGCACCCGGATATTTATTTTCCGCTTCAAATACGTAAGCAAAACGTTTCATGAGTTCTTTCTGTACCCTAGGTAGTGCGTATACTGGCATATCAGAAGACTGGGCAAAATTAAAGGGTCGTACTTCGTCGAGCCCAATAACATGATCATTGTGCTCATGCGTGATTAGAACACCATCAAGACGGTCTATTCTTGCTCGAAGCATCTGCTGCCGGAAATCAGGCCCAATATCAATAGCTACCCGAGTACCATCCCATTGCACCAAAGCAGCTGTACGCAAGCGTTTGTCTTTTGGATCCGCAGAAGTGCATACCCGGCAGGTACAACCTATTACAGGTACGCCTTGAGAAGTGCCTGTACCTAATAGGGTTATTGATCGTTCGATGGTGGTGTGGGTTCTTCGGTAGCGAAAAAATTCTTGCGTAAATCCGTGTATAGCTGAGCTGATTTATCCGTTAACTGGGTATTGTCAACATCAATCGTCGACAAAATATCCAGTAAAACTTGGATACGCCCTTCCGTATCATAGAACTTATTGATGATGGCAATTTTTTTATTTTCTACAATACAATATCCGGATTGAAAGTTACCTTTCTCATAACGTATCGTATACGCTAGTTCTGAAAGTAACTCTTCTACCTTTTTAAGAAAATGTCGTGTAAACTTGAATCCCATTAGGTTTGACTTTCCTACTCAAATATTAAACCTAAATTTAGGCTAATTAAG
>JABSSK010000480.1 GCA_013214265.1 Saprospiraceae bacterium
AAAAACTGACACGGTTTTCTCGATCGTATATTCTGCACACATGCGTTGTATGGTTTGAATAATGATCTTTTTAGCCTTTTTGTTAGCTGTATTCTTCGCTTGTTCGACAGAATTTTTCACGAGTGCCATAGCTTCAGTCTCGGCTTTGGCCTTGACAGCATCAAGAAGTTGTTCTTTTGCTTCGGATTCTGACAAGCGAGCGATGGTTTCGAGTTCTTTGATGCGTTGCTCGTTAATTCGGTCCAGTTCTTCTTTTCGTTTTCCTAAAATCTTGAGTTGTTTGTCCAGATTTTCGCGGATAGCTAAGTTTTCGGAAGCCGTTTGTTCGATTTCCCCTTTTTGTTTTTCTAAATTTTTAAGCTGATCCCGGAAGCGGTCTTGTTTGGATTTGAGTTCGGTTTCTTGGGTTCGCACTTCCATTTCCCGCTCCTTCATTTCGACCAAGTGTTCGGACTTTTTGGAGTCAAACTCAGATTTTAATTTGCTAAAGCGCTCTTTGGCTTCTTGTATTTTGCGTTGTTTGATTCTTTCATTTTTAGATTCTGCTTCGTTACTTACTTTGTCCGCTTTGGATTGAGCTTCGCGTAGTAATCGGTCAGCAGATTCTCTTGCATCTTTTATTTGTTTGTCAGCTTGTTCGTTAATTTGATTAATCTTCTGCTGCCTAATTCGTTTGGAGGAGAGATTTACTATCAGATATCCGATAATAACACCTGCTACTACTCCAATAGCCAGTCCTATTCCTATTTCCATCTATTGATCAGTTTACAGTACCGTTAGTAAATGGCCACACGCTTCTGCGTGGCACGTAGTTTATGGAGTCTTATGGGGTAAAAAAGATTCCCTGCAAGACTGTAGTTCTTTCCCTGCTTAGTACTTGGGAAAGATAGTGATTTTCAAATTATGTAAAAGCATGCCAATGAGGCACCAACTACTTGATCATTTGATCCAGGAGTTGATCGATCTGTGAGAGTCGAGCAGAAATGATAGAATCCCGAGTGGCATCTTGCTGAAGCTTAAAGAGATCAACAGCATAGGTTAGAAGTGCCATCGACAAACAATCTTGTTTGTCTTTGCGGGTATAAGTCAGTTGAAATTTATTAATTTTTTCATTGACTTCTTTTACAATCTTGCGGATTGCTGGTTCATCTTCTCCTTTAATTTTTAAAGGGTAGGGCCGGCCCGCAATGACGACGGTGATATTTTTAGTTTCCTGATCGTCCATCTGCCTCAATACGTCTCATTCTTTGTCAACCATTCGATGCAAGCATCAATTTCCTGAATGTAGCGATCAATTTGTTGTCGTGCTACATTTGTTGATTCGAACTGAATTGAATCTGAATCCGGCAAGGGCATCATACTTTGGGGTGCCTTTGTACTAAATCCTTCTAACGTATTTTTAGAGGATTGATTTTCGTATTGCAGGCGTTTATTGTCGGCTTTGAGTTGTTCATTCTCCGCTTTCAGGTCCACTAGCCTTTGCGAAAGGATTCTGATTTTTGATTCTATTTGTTCAATTCTGTCCGAAATATTGCTCATATGTTCCTTAATCCTATGTTATACCGAACGCTCCGTTATCAAGCGTTTAAAATAAGGATTAACGTCTTATTGACGCTCCCAGCTTACTTTCATATTCCTGAATAAGTTTTTGCATCACCTTATCGACTTCTTTGTCTTTTAAGGTTTTTTCAGGATTCTCAAACAGGAAGCTAACTGCATAGGATCTTTTATCCGGACCTAGCTGTTCGGCATTTTCATAAACATCGAAGAGGTCAATATGTGCAATAAGCTTTTTGCCAGTCTTTTTGGCAATGCCTACAATATCCTCAAATTTCACAGAATTTTCAATGATTAGGGCCAAGTCTCTTCTCATTGAGGGGAACTTACTGATTTCCTGATATGAAATTCTGTTTTTGGATGCTGCTTTCATAAGGGCTTCCCAATGAAAAACGGCAAAATACACTTCATTTCGGCATCCCATTTTTTTGGCTACCACAGAATCCACCTTGCCGAAGGTTACCAGGTCTTTGGGGCCCCTGTGGTAGGTGATGCCAAAAGCAAATCCCGCATGGGCATCTGTTCCTTTTTGCTGATACCCCTGAACGCCCAAGCTTTGGAGTATAGCCTGAACATAACCTTTCAACGTGTAGAAGTTGGAGGTTCTATTATTGGATTCTATCCAGTTTTGGGGCCAGCGGTTACCGGAAATGGTTAGGCTGAGAAATTCTTTCTCTATAATATGCCCTTCTTGGTGGTACTGATAGGTACGCCCAAACTCGAACAGTTGTACACGAGAGACTTGACGATTCTGATTATGAACCACTGCCTCAAGACCACTGAACAGCATATCAGGGCGCATAATATCGAGGTGGATGTTGGAGGTATTATTGATATATACCAATTGTTGATCATCCATACCTTTCAGTATCTCGTGGTAATACTTGGATTGTGATAAAGAAACGGCCATCATCTCGTGGAAGCCGCGGGCGGCAAGCATATCTCCGATACGATTACGTAACGCGCTAGGCTCGGGTTTAGATGCTACATTTATGGCTGTGTCAATATTAGACGGGATAGGTACTTTATTGAAACCATAAATACGCAGAATTTCTTCCACTAGATCGGCCGGCCGCGTAACATCGGATTTGTTGGTAGGTATCCCAACGGTTATTGAGCCTTGGTCATCGGTTAGGATAGGCATATCTAATGCTTTCAGAATGGCTCTCACTTCATGCTCAGGAATATCAACACCGATCAGCCGATTAATATACTCGTAAGTAAGGCTTATCTGTGCTTGTTTGATAGGTTCAGGGTAAAGGTCAATGACTGGAGAACTCACTTTACCGTCGGCCAATTCTTCTAGTAATAATGCAGCCCGTTTGAGGGCATAAACAGCAATGTTAGGGTCGCTACCTTTTTCAAATACTTTTGCGGCGTCTGTTCTGAGGTTGTGGCGCATACTGGTACGGCGAATCCAGCCGGCATCGAAATGGGCAGCTTCCAGAAAAATACGAGTGGTTTGATCCGTTACTCCGGTTCCAATTCCTCCAAAGACACCACCAATGCACATGCCTTTATTATTGCCATCACAAATCATTAAATCATGAGCACTTAGCTTCCGTTCCACTTCGTCGAGGGTAACAAACGGTGTTCCATCGGATAAGGATTGGACGATCACTTTTTTGCCGCTGATCTTATCTAGGTCGAAGGCATGCAAAGGCTGGCCAAGTTCGTGTAAGACA
>JABSSK010000481.1 GCA_013214265.1 Saprospiraceae bacterium
TAGCCATTACCCATGCTTTTATACCACCAACACCTGGCCCGGTAGCAGTAGCTGATATTCTGGGTGCTGAACTGGGGTGGGTTATTTTAATGGGTGCTCTTGTGGGTTTACCAGTTGCCTTGGTCTGTGGTCCAGTATTTGCCTTATGGATGAGTAAACGAATGGTCGTGGAAGCACCGCCATTAGCGGTTGAAACCGAGGAACCTGAACGCAACCCACCCGTAGGCCTACTGTTTAGTATTATTATGTTTCCTATCGTGCTAATCTTGATCAATACGATCCTTAATTCTCCCCTAGGGGCCGGATTGGGTATACCCGAATATGTGTTAGGCTGGTTAGGATTTATTGGGCACCCCTTTGTAGCCCTGATTGTAGCAAATCTGATAGCTTGGTATTTCTTAGGGATCAGACAGGGCTTTTCCCGCGAGCAGTTATTTTCCATTTCGGCAAAATCTATGGAGCCAGCAGGGGTTATTATCCTACTGACCGGAGCGGGTGGGGTTTTTAAGCAAACCTTAATCAATACTGGTGCTGGCGACATGATGGCCAGCTACTTTACCGGAGCGGGCGTTGGTATTTTTGTTTTTGCATTCTTCGGTGCTTTGTTGGTTCGGATCTTGCAAGGCTCAGCGACCGTAGCGATGATAACCGGAGCCGGAATGACTGCACCCCTCATAGGAGACGGTATTACCGACATACAGCTGGCTTTATTGGTGATTGCGGTTGCTGCCGGAGCGTCAGGAGTGTCCCATGTAAATGATAGTGGGTTCTGGCTGGTCAGTAAGTATTTGGGACTGTCCGAACAACAAACGTTCCGATCCTGGACCGTTATGACCACATTAATCGCACTAATTGGTTTTGTGATGGTATGTTTGCTGTGGTGGATCTTCTGAGGTAGTCATACCAACTAATATAAGAGGAATGACTACACGAGTAATCGTGTTGGCATTCCTCTTGTTATGGGGAATTGTCATTCTCCCATTTCTACCTTTCCCACCCGGTTTTTACGATTGTCAGGCACATCGGGAATTCCTGACAGAAAGTGTTAGCCGGCAAGAATAGCACACACCAAAAAGGGTATGACCGATGGAGGAATCGGGCGGCAGCTTATAATTTTTTTCGCTTAGACATATCATATCGATCACCTTCACGCAGAAAATAGAAACGACGATCAGGATCGGGAAGATTCTTCATTCGCGAGCCCTCGCGTGACCAGAACCCCTGATCATATATCAAAACATAACTCGGCCCCAATACTTCAAACACATTACCTTTTACAATCATGGCTGTTTTTTCATCGATTCCTACCCCTAATAGTTCGGGTTTCTGGTCCAGAATTGTGAATAAATCAAAATGCCTGTTTCGTGCTAGAACGTGCTGGTCGATGGCTATATTTTTAATAAAACCAAAACCCACTTCATGGTCGCCCATCATGATTTGATTGCTCTTGGTATCGCCTCGTACCAAATAGGAACCCTGGATGGAAGCACCTGCTGAAGATCCGCCAATGACCCCTCCGCGCGCTAAAATATCATGAAACAATGCCTCTGATCGTGTGCCGCCGTAAGCATCTACTAATCGCCATTGTCGGCCTCCTCCAAACCAAATACCGCCGGCTTCAGCTAATGGAGCTGTGTATGTTGCGTCATCAGCTTCTGCCCGATCCAGGGTATGCCAAACCCGAACATCAGAGGCTCCTAGGGCGCGAAGCCGTTCAGCTATACCCGCATTCTGATTGTACGTCTTTCGGCCTGAAGCTGTCGGAATAATAACCAGGAGCTTATCTGGACCCCCAGCCAAGGCGATAAATTTTTCTAGGATTGCATCCGTTGCACCTCCACCTCCAACAATAACTAATGAACCTTTTTTGGGGCCCTCGGTTTGTCCAAAGCCTATCTGAGAAAGCATAATAAAAGAAATAAGAATTCCGATTCGTCGTAACATAGCTTATTTTTTTTGCGAAAGCTAAACAAAACACTGGAAAATGAATCTATTTTCGGGGTGTTGCTTTGCGGTTATGGTTTTTAAACAAGGGGCAGCTAGGCGGCTATACATACCATTCTTTATATCACTTGAGATTAAAAAAAATGGATTACCTTTCACGAAACACAAAACATGGAAAATAGAAAATATGATGTGGTCATTTTGGGAGCCACGGGTTTTACTGGCCGGTTAGTGGCCGAATATCTGCTGAAAACATACGGAGTAGATGCGGACTTGCAGTGGGCAATGGCTGGACGAAGTGGAGATAAGCTAGCAACAATCCGTAAGGCACTGGGCAATGACGATATTCCTACACTGGTCGCCGACACCAAAGATGCGGCTTCGTTGGACCAACTAGCTAGCCAAACCAAAGTAGTGTGCACTACTGTAGGCCCGTATGCTAAATACGGTTCCGAAGTTGTAGCGGCTTGTGTCCGTCAAGGTACCCACTATTGCGATTTAGCAGGTGAAGTGCATTGGATTCGTCGTATGATCGATACCCACCACGAAGCAGCTTCCGCTAAAAACCTTAAAATAGTTCATTGCTGTGGTTATGATTCTATTCCTTCCGATATGGGCGTATACTGGCTACAAAAGCAAGTAAAAGAAAATTATGGTGCCCATTGCCAAACCATTAAATCGGGCGTGAAAGCGTCAAAAGGAGGGTTAAGTGGAGGTACCGTTTATAGTATGACCAATATTTTGGCGGAAGCGCAAAAAGATAAGTCGATCTACGGAACACTAATCAACCCGTACGGCCTAAATCCGGAAGGGGAAAGAGAAGGTCCTGATGGCCGTGATCTGGCCACTATTCAGTACGATTCTGATTTCAAAAGCTGGACTTGCCCTTTTATGATGGCGGCCATTAACACCAAAGTAGTACGTCGAGGTCATGCAGTTCAGGGCTATCCTTACGGAAAATCATTTTCCTATTCGGAAGTGACCCTTACGGGTGATGGGTTCAGCGGACGAATGAAAGGTGTATTAACTACCTTACCACTAGGTGTTTTGATGAAAGCCAAACCGGGCTCTTTTGCGAAGCGCCTGGTTGACAGATTCGCCCCCAAACCCGGGCAGGGCCCCGATCAGGAAGCCAGAGAAACAGGGTTCTGGGTTTTTGATCAGGTAGGTATCCTTCCTGATGGTACGCGGGTACGGGCGCGCCTGAAAGGGGATCGCGATCCTGGCAACGGATCAACTTCAAAAATGCTGGGTGAGGCTGCAGTATGCCTGGCAAAAGATAATCTG
>JABSSK010000482.1 GCA_013214265.1 Saprospiraceae bacterium
GGGATTTATGATCGCGAGGCAATGGAGGGTATGTTGGTGTGGCGGTTGTAAGGAAGGACCAGGGTTTTTAGAATCAGAATTCTCCGAATATTTACAGAATAAATAGAATGTCGATTTCTATTTCAAAAAGATGTTTTAAAAGCACGGACAATATTCTGATTATTCATCATCATATTGACTATTCTGATTCAAAACTACTGCCAAAAAAGACGTATCTTAGAAAGAAATTACTTCAATGATCACCAGCCTCGAACAACTTGACTTAAACAAACGCTACACGGTAGCGGATCACATGTCGTGGCGGTTCAAAGAGCGGGTGGAGTTGATTAAGGGATTGATTTATAAAATGTCTCCCGCGCCTAGTCGAAGGCACAACGCTATTTCTAGTAAGTTATTGATTGAGATTGGCTTGCATCTGCGTGGATCCAAAAGCCAGGTGTTCGGTGGGCCATTTGATGTACAGTTGTCCCGAAACGGCGAAACAACTATCGTCCAACCCGATATTTGCGTCATTTGTGACGAAGCAAAATTGACCGACTAGGGATGTACCGGCGCGCCCGATTTGGTCATTGAGATTCTGTCACCGGGTAATGCAACCAAAGAGAAAAAAGAGAAATTCGAGCTATACGAGGAGAACGGTGTTCGGGAATATTGGATGGTAGATGTAATCATCAACACGGTTCTTCAATATCAATTGACGGATGCGGGCAGGCAGATAGGCTCCAAACCCAACGTAGCAGGTGAAAAAGTAAGGTCTGTCGTTATTCCGGATCTGGTTATTGACGTGGAGCACATCTTGCAAATGGAGGGTGAATGACACGGAACTCCACCTCCTTGCATTGCGTTGGTGTTAAAAAAAGCTCATGAGTAAACTAGAACAAGAAGGTCAGCCTCCCCGGAAAGGTAACATTGACCAACTGATGGGAATGGCAGGAAGTCTTCCCGACGAGGAAGCGAAAGCTATCGGGAAGGACTTGGATGATGAGTTTTCCAGTATTGAGGGAGAATGGTAGTTGCAATATGAAAAAGGACAGTAAAAATCTTCAAGAAAAAGCGGTTAAGCAATACTCGTGTAGCAGTAATATTTAAATCATTCAAGTGGAAGAACGAAAAATATTAATTGACCAACTGGAATCCCAAAATGTACTTTGGTCTTACGATGTAAGCCGTACGGACGATTTACCCGACGAAGTATTGATGGAAGAAACTCTGCTTCACGGAGATGTAGATCAGTTAAAGTTGCTGTTTTCTATTTTTCCTGCAGAAGGCTTGCAAGCATTTTGGGAAGAAAAATTAGTACCCCACGAAAGATACTGCAGAATAAATCATTACCTAGGCCTTTTCTTCTTTGAAGTGCCTGATATTTCTTCATTTCTAGATCAACGGATTGTTGCGTACCCTCGCCTGGAGCGACTTAGATTACTTATTGCCGAAGACTAAGCAGGTCTTAGTCGATTTGGCAGACTTCGATTTCCTCTCCAACTACACATTTGTCGGAGGGTCGGGATTAAGTTTGTACTTGCATCATCGATTGAGTGAGGATATTGATCTGTTCACATGGGAACCTGCTTTGGATAGGACAAGAATTCTTTCCACGTTACGGCAAAGATATCCTACTTTAAACATTGAGCAGTCGACAGATCAACAAATTGATCTTCAGCTCTCTGGTGTGAAAGTCACTTTTTTTGCCAATAATTGGCAGGCTCTGCAGGATAATAGTCCCTTTTACAAAAATTTGCATGTAGGCTCCATCCGCTTATTAACTGGGATGAAATTAAATACCTTATTCTTGAGGGCAAAGTACAGAGACTACTACGATTTATACTGCCTTAGCGAAGCGTTATTTTCCATTCAAGATATGTATTCCATTATTCACGACTTAATGCCCGGTATGAATAAGCGTTTATTTCAAATGGCAATAACGTACACTGATGATATTGTTGATGATAGTATTCACCATTTGGAGCCTAAGTACGAAATAAGTAAGGCAGAGATTGGTGCGTATTTTCAGGAAAAAGTGTTTGAATGGCTTAGCACCGAGCTTCAGTAAGGCCAAATTCGGATTTGAACTGAAAGAAGCTATAATCTCCGATCCATAAAGTCTAAAAAGTCCTAAGTGGTCAATGCAAATCATTCATCATTCATTATTCTTGATCGCCGTAGCGCAGCGGAGGTGATTAGCATTCATCATTATTCTGACCATTCTGATTCAACAGTCTAAACCTGACTAAGCCTAATTACATAATGTTGAAATATCTACACCTACTCTTACCATTTATATTTCTAGTTGGTACAAATCCCCTACACGCCCAGGAAATCCCTGAGCAACTCCGTCAGCAGGCCCTTCAGGAGATTCAAAAACGTGGCCTTAGCGAAGAAGAGGTCCGACAGCGTTTGTTGGCTCGTGGGTTGGATGTTGACAATATGAGTGTGGAAGAATTGCAAGCTGCCCAACCCCAAATTGAGGCTGTCATTCGAGAATTAGAAGCAGAAAAACAAGCTGATACAAATTCCAATACTACCAACATTACAGATGCCATAAATCCGGTACAACAGCAGGCCATAAACAAAGTCACACAAGAGCTGGGCGAACAAAAGGCTAGTGATATTAAAGAAAAAGTAGCGGAAGGCGCCAGTGTACAAGAAGCTATAAGCGAAGAATTACAGGAAACGTCCATGAAAAGACAGGATGAACCTCCATCCCGCATATATGGACAAGAGCTGTTTCGAAATAACACCTTGGAGGTATATCGGGCCAGTAAGGATATTAAACCTCCTGACACCTACGTATTAGGCGTTGGTGATGTAGTTAATATAAGCATCTTTGGCGCTTCACAGGACGATTTGCAGTTAGAAATTCAGGCGGATGGGTTTATTCGTCCTTCTAATATGCCTCGGGTATATTTGAAAGGGATAACGTTTGGTCAGGCCAAGACTTTATTGCAACAACGCTTTCGTCAAGCGTACTTATTCCGCCCGGAAGAGTTTGCCCTCAGCATTATTGCCGCTCGTACCATGACCATCAATATATTTGGGGAGGTGGAAACACAGGGAAGTTTTACTATTTCTGCGGTGAATACAGCTTTCAATGCTTTGGTTGCCGCTGGTGGCCCTACCCAAATAGGTAGCATTCGGAATATTCGATTGTTGCGAGGAGGGAAAGAGCGTTACTTGGATGTATATGCATTTATGAATGATCCAGCGGTACAGTTTTCGTTTTA
>JABSSK010000483.1 GCA_013214265.1 Saprospiraceae bacterium
GCCTTGTGTTGATGGGCTAGTGTAAGCCAGTTTCGGTCTATTTGTGGCAAGGCTTAATCTGTTTTAAATTCAGTCAAATTGCTCAGGCGGGATCAAAATTTAATGGCCTCTAACGGTTTGGCTATGGTGCGTATCCCGGTAGGGTATGCACTATAGCTTTTGTTGTGCCTAGTTTTAGTCTATAATTTCTGTCAAAATATATTCTTCCATAATCTTTTCAGGCTGAAAACCTTTGTTATTGCTATAATTACCTGATGTAATCACTACTATTAATTCGTGCTCAGGGATTATGAACAAATATTGTCCACCTGTGCCTCGAGCCTCCACTGAGGCTATTTTCTTCCCTTTTACTTCGTAGGTTTTATGCCAAAACAAGTAGCCATACTCATTTTTATCCCGTGTGTTTTCAAGAACATCAAGCTTCTTCATTGACTTTTTAACCCATTGTCTTGCAATAATCTCTTTGCCATTCCACATTCCCTTATTGAGATATAGCTGTCCAAATTTCTGTAAATCTAGTGGTGTTAAATACCAGCCTCCCCCAAAATAGGGATTGCCTGAATGGTCTGTTTGGATTCTATAATTCTCTATAGAAAGTGGTTTGAATAATTTTCTATGTATGTAAAATTCAAGCCTTTCAGAAATTGATTTGCTAACTATTGGGGCTAATAAGTGTGTGCTTCCTGAACCATAATTAGCCTTTTCTCCTGATTTAAAAACCATTGGAGCCTTTAAAATATATGCCGTCCAATCTTCTTGGCTTTGATAAGTATATTCATTAGCAAATGAGTTTCTATTCAGTCCAAAATCGATGGCGTCTAAACCACTTGACATGGTCATAAGGTGATGGATTGTAATATCCTTCTTACCATCTTCCCATGTTATTTCAGGATAATCATTTTCGTAGAAGTTTTTAATGGGTAAATGCTCATTGTCAATTTTTTGGTCGGTAATTGCAATTCCTATCATTGCAGATGCAATGCTTTTAGATAAAGACCTTGTATCATGGGGTGTGGTTGATGTAAAGCCATCAAAATATTCTTCAAGAATAATCTCTCCGAATTGAGAAATAACTACTGAATGCGTTCGCTCTAAAGTATCATTTTTCACATCGGCTATGAGTTTTGAGAAGCGAGTATCTTTAGTTATGGTCTTTTTTTGTGCTTCGACTTGACCAATTTCCCATCGGTCATAAGGTAATGGGGACAGCTGGATGGTAGTATACTCATTGAGAAACTGAAGCTTTAACTTGATAAGCTTTTTTTGAAGCAACCCACTAAAGTTGATATTAGATCGTATATCCGTAAAATGAATTTCATTCCGTTGGGTTTTGAGGCCTTGCCCTAACATATAATGGAGTGTCGGTTCTTTGAAAAATGGAGTTGCAGAATAAACACCTTCATCTGATTTGTCTATGGCAAGATACAATGATGGAAGAATAGATTCTCCAATAAACAAATTCCATTTACCAACCCAATCTCCTTGTGGATTCCTTTTTAGTTCCAGATTAGATAAATGATGTCCCGTTTTAATAAAGGCAATGGGTTCAGTATAAGTTGTGTCAATTCTAATGGATAATTGACTTACTACTTCACCAAATAAGTACCTGTCATTTTCCGCTTCAAGATGAATTTCAGTTGTACTTTTTCTGCCTTTAAAAATTGCAACAGTCTTTTTATCTTTTGTTGTTAATTTAATATCAAATAGAAAGGGGGTTTTATCTTCAAATATACCGGACCAACCTCCAAGACAATCATCTACAACTGTTTGAGCATTACAAGAGTAAATACTCAATAAACAAATTATTAATATAGTTTTAATTTGCATTTTCATATTTGCGATTAATTAGGCCCAACGGTTAGTATATGAAGCGTAGCGACCGAAAGGGAGCTATGATTTCATATACATTGTTAGCTGTTGCCATTACTTATTCATTTGTTGTTATTTCCGTTAAAGTTTGTCCGTCATACTTCCAGATTCCATTTCTTCCTCCAAACCAAATGTTGTCCTCTAAATCACTAAGAATGAAAAGTACATCTGAAAAAGCCTGTCCATTGTAATAAAACTCAGAGAAATTTTGACCATCAAAGACACATAAATTTGCCAAATCAGCACCCATCCAAATAGCACCGTTTTTGTCTTCGTAAATTGAACGAATTCGTTGATTGCAAAGACCATCTTCAAGCGAAAAGGTTTGGAATGAATTCCCATCATAAACCGTTAATCCACTATTTCTATTTCCATTAAATCCTATCCATATTTTTCCCGATTTGTCGCAGTAAATTGTTCTCACTTGATTATCGCTCAACCCATCTTCTAATAAATATTGTGTGAATATTTCGCCATTTAATTGATTAACACCTCCATTTGACATAGAAGCAAACCACATATTCCCTTTATTGTCCTTTCTGATAAAAGGAATCCAATTTTGAAAAGAACCCTCATATTTCCAACCTATCTCAGTTAAGTAGGGTTTGAAACTAATACCGTCATATTTATATGCACCACCACCGCCCGTTCCAATCCATAAATTATTGTCATTATCAGTTGCTAAAGAATGTGCGGCATTTGGATTAAGAATTGGATACTTTTCACCAATCCATCCACTGGTGGTGTCTTGGTATGGCAAGGCAATATGTTCAAACTGTTTTCTATCGTATTTAGTCAAACCGTTTTGAGTTCCAAACCATAGATTATCGTTTTGGTCAGAAGCTATTGAAAAGACTTGATTACTACTTAATCCATCTTTTTCAGTATAGTTCTTAAATGTTTTTCCGTTGTAATGATATATCCCACCACCATTGCTGCTAAACCAAATAGAACTGTCTTTGTCAACTAAAGCGTTTGAAAATCCATTTTGGGGAACAGGAATTTTGCTGGCTACTTGAGTTTTCTCTGTTTCAGAGGTTATATCATCGCTTTTGACTTGTCCTTTACAAGAAGAAATAATAGTTGACGATAAAATCAGTAATGTTATATTTCCAATTAATCTATTCATCTTATTTGTGTTCGGTTCTTTTGGTTACAGCTAACGTTCCGTGTAACTGCTGTGGCATTACACGCATTATTTCCATCAATATAATATTTTATCCATTATCTCCTATGAAACCCTCGGCAGCTAATGACCTGTATGCCATGTGGCAGTTGCACTGTGTTAGAGGCCGTTTTTATTTTTAATTTATCTATGTTCTGCGTGTGTTTATACGTACGAAACGAAT
>JABSSK010000484.1 GCA_013214265.1 Saprospiraceae bacterium
GGTCTACTTTCTTCTGTGCAATATTGGGTTACTGCGGAAAATACATCCTTAAGTAGCTGCTTAGAGACAGGCATGTTCTTTTGTTCAGGAAATCCTGTATGCACTTTGCTTCCACAATCGAAAGACTTTACCTCTTGGTAGGTCATTGTCAGAATAGCAAAGGAATCCTCCTGCGCAGCTGGAATGTCCGTTCCATCAGGTTGCTGACAGATAGTTGCTGACATCCAGGGCTCGTGCGAAACTACTACCTGATCATCCTGACTAATGACTACATCTAACTCAAGGGTTGTGAGTGCGGGAAATTCCAGTGCTTTCAAAAAAGCTGGAATGGTATTTTCTGGTAACAGACCACGGGCGCCCCGGTGCCCTTGCCAATCCAAGGTAGGTGTTGGTCCCGAAGCAGATTGCATTTCCTGATCATTAATTGGTGATGTATCTCCAGTCGAGGATTCACACCCTACGAAGGATAGCACCATGAAAAACAAAAGTGTTCTTTTTAAAAGAATCATTTTACTGCCTTATGAAATGAGTAATTTAAATATCAAAATATAACCGTTAAAAAATAGCGGAGAGCCCAGTGATCGAACTCAAATTGCATACATTCCTCTTATTTTCGTAATACCTTCACCTCCAGTTCTCGTAGAGCCGGGCCTCTGGCATTATGTCCACAAATTGAGCCATCCTGCCCACTTACTACCTTCCGGCGTCCTTTCAATTTGGCGCGATACCGTATCGTAAATTGAGAAGCAGCCTGACCGGTAAGCTTTATCTCCAGGCCCACTAGTTTACGGCGCCGATCAGAAGTGCCAACATAATCTCCATCCTTGGTCCATGCGGTAACCCCTAGCTTATGAACATAGACCCGATAAGCAATGCTTAATCCTGGAACAACAGGTTGTAGCCCTAATCGAAGCCCCACCAACCGATTAAACGTGTAATCGTCTTGCGTGAATCGACCTTCCAGAATGGGAACCGCTGAAGAGTAATTAAAATAAGCAGTACCCTTTACATCAACTTCAATCTCATCATTTAATGATTGAAGGGCTTCTGATACAGCTCTGCCCGCATGCAATCGTCCATAGCCATAGAAGATGCTATGACCACGTTCGTTGTAAGCACCACCGGCCTCATCGATACGATCACAAGCATTTCTCAGAACGGTTCTTACGTCTTCCCAAGTCAAGCCAGGATTTACTCCTAATACTAGCGCCGCAACTCCCGCAACACCTGGGCAAGCTGAACTGGTTCCTCCAAATCTAGCCGTATAATCACCTTTAATATCGCCCCAGCTATCCTCTGCATTAATCCCACCCTGATTATAGCCCTCGCGGCCTCTTCGATCTGTAGTCCATATTCCTGGCGTAAGCGGACGAGGGTGATTGAATTGTGGCGCATAAAAATCGTTACTTGGAAAACAACACCAAACAGCATCGCCATAATCACTGTATACCGAACGGCGTCCTTGATCGTTACAAGCAGCCACCGCTATGACTTTGGGATAGCTGGCATAACCATCATAACGAATATCTTCGTTACCATTTCCTGCAGCCCAGATAATGAT
The DNA here is from genome assembly GCA_013214265.1 of Saprospiraceae bacterium. Lineage (GTDB taxonomy): Bacteria > Bacteroidota > Bacteroidia > Chitinophagales > Saprospiraceae > DT-110. The sequence goes on from JABSSK010000484.1 coordinate 1,562, forward strand.
ACACCCTTTTCCACTCCGACCGGAGGTAACTGCATAATCAATGGCTAGGCGTGTACTATCTGGTAAAGCGTACGGTCGGGTATGTAGTGGATCACCAGGGTTTGTCCAGTCCCCATCATAGGGGCCCCAAGAACAGGAAATAACATCTGCTCCTTTATCCGCAGCCCAGGCGAAAGCTTTGGCTTCTGACAGACTCCCCAGTCCACCCGAAATGATGGGCATCAGCGTAGCTTCCGGAGCTACACCCGACGCTTTATGGTTACCATTAGCACAGGCCACACCAGCACAAGCTGTGCCGTGGTTATCGCGGGAAAAAGCAGGATCAGCGTTATTGACATCCCTGATGGTATTACGAGGAAAAACTACTTTCCCGGGTGTAGCAAATTCTTCATGAGTTCCATCAACACCATCATCAATCACTGCAATGGTTATGCCTTTACCCCGATGAATCCCCCAGGCTTCATCGACCCCCACATGCTGATTGATAGGCTGACCATTGATGGTAGTTTCTCGCAAATGCCATTGCATGCGGTGCACTACTGATTTGTGTTTTTTTTCTCGAATCAGTTCCGGATGACACAAGGCCACTTCATCGAGTTGTAGTAATTTTTTGGCAATAGCAAATATCTCTAAACCGGTACCCTCTTCCGCTTTCGCAAAAAAAGCATTGGAGGCAAAGCCTAGTTTCTCTTTGACTTTGAGGCCATGCGTCTCCAAGATAGCGGTACACTCATCATGTGACAACCCCGGTTTAAACTGAACAAAGAAATTTTCTGTATAAATAAAAATAATGCCTGTTTGTGCATCTTTCAGAGCTCGGCCCGCAAAACGGACATCAGGCTCCCTTTTTAATTCTTTGCGCAGCTGGTTTCTCAGTTGGATAGGACTCTGTTCCCCATGACATACGACCCGATAGACGGTAACGTCTGCTTCTGGAAAGGTAGTAATCGGTACTAGATGTGGGACCAGAGACCTGCTCTTTGACGATAGGCTAAGCTGAGGAAGCGACACTCCATTGGTACGTACGACCAACAGATCAGGCGCTTCCGTCAGGGTATATGTGTGTTGGTGATCGCTACCATAAGAAAAGCTATACATATGCCTAAATATTAAGTTAACGTACAAATACTATCCATGGGTAACCGAGTCTCCCTAGCGTAGATTATCCTGCAATTAGGTGTCCACCATCCGCAGAAAATACACTACCTGTGCTATACGAAGCAGCATCACTAGCTAAAAAGATTGCCAATCCAACCATTTCTTCTGGCTGAGCCATCCGACCGGCAGGAAGATGCTGTTTAACCGTTTTCATGATCGCCTCATTTTGCCATAAGGCGGCACTAAATTTTGTTTTCACCAATCCTGGGCATAGAGCATTCACGCGTATGCCTGAACCTGTCCATTCTTTAGCCTGACTCTGTGCAAGCATCAACAAGGAAGCTTTTGAAACACTATACAGTCCCAGCCCAACGGAAGGTTTGATCCCTTCTACTGAACTGATGTGAATGATAGACCCTCCTCCTCTGGACTGCATAGAAGGAAAAACTAGATTAGAGAGTTCAAAAGGTGCTCTGACATTTACAGACATAATCTTATCAAATAAATTATTGTCTGTACCCTGAATAGGTCCGAAAGCTGGATTAGTAGCCG
>JABSSK010000485.1 GCA_013214265.1 Saprospiraceae bacterium
AGGTTATGCAAACCGATTATCTGCAGGCCGATGAATCGCCCATTAAGGTACTGGACTCGGTCAAAAAAGGAAAAACACATCAGGGTTACATGTGGGTCTACCGCAACCCGGTAAATGGACTGGTATTGTTCGATTACCGCAAGGGCCGTGGTATGCGCGGTCCCGAAGAACGGCTGGCTGACTTCCAGGGCCATCTGCAATGCGATGGTTATCGGGGCTACAAAGCCCTGGTGCGCAAACGCAATGGTGCAACCACTTTGGTAAGTTGTCTGGCACACATCCGCCGCAAGTTCTACGATGCCCGTGAGCATCATCCGGAACTTGCAAAATATGCGTTAAAGCATATCCAACAGCTGTATGCTCTGGAACGAATCTACCGGGAAGCCAAGCTGAGTTATGATCAACGCCATCAAAAACGCCATGAACAAGCCCGGCCGATCATAGAAAACCTGATCACATGGGTGCGCACCGAACAAGCCAACAACCTGAGTAAGGGGCCCATTGGCAAGGCATTGTTGTATGCCAAAAATGAGTTGCCGAATCTAATGTCTTATCTGAACGATAGCCGTATCGAAATCGATAATAATCTGATCGAAAATGCCATCCGGCCACTGGCTCTGGGGCGCAAAAATTACATGTTTGCCGGCTCCCACCAAGGTGCTCAGCGAGCAGCAATGATGTATGCCTTCTTCGGAACTTGTAAAGCACTGGAGGTAAACCCATGGGCATGGCTAAAAGATGTGCTTCAACGTATCCCGGAACATCCCGTGAATCGGATCCAGGACTTATTACCAAATCATTGGAGCACTACAAATCATACAAGTAAAACGTAGTTGCTCGGACGCTTACCTTTACGTTGAGATTGGATTCACTAAGACTTACTAGAAATTTTCGTTTTTCATTCTTTATCTGACACAGCTAAAGGACAAAGCAGAACAGGAGGAAACAACCAGTAATCTGGCTTTGATGATTTTTATTCGACTGGGATACTTTTAGATTAAGATCATTTAATTTCAGAACAAACACTTCATTTAGCAATCTATATGCTGATAGTTAGTGTTTCTAAAAAATTAATTACGGAACAAATTTTTATAAATAAAAAAACACGTGAACTAGACTATTGCTCCATAAATAAAACTATTGGTAAAAATATTTTCTAATTATTGTGAAGACTAAACCTTAATGTGTAAAGTCATGAAAGTGTAAAAAAAATTATGATTGTTGATATTAAATTTTTTATTCTTTTTATTAATTATCACATGTTTCTTCTAAATGCATATTGTTAAATCTAGACTTTTAGAAATGATTATATCAAGTACTTTAGTGTATTTATTATTATTTTAATGGCGCCAAATGTAAATTTTGAGTCACAGTCATTTTCAAGCACTTGTCCCGATTGCCTAGCAAACAATTGTGATTACTGTAATTATGACAACGACCCAACACCAAATAATCCGGACAGTGGCAATAGAACCCTTGATCCTAACGGAACAGGGGCATCATCTCGTTGCGAAAATGACTATTGCTCCACTAGTATGCAAACTTGGGCCTTTAACCAAGGAATTGCTTCTGGTGAGGTTCATAAAGGAACCTATCGTTTTTCAGGAATGGCTAGCCTAACAACAACAAAGGATTGCAGCTGTACAGGGAACGCAATAACATTGGTACATGGAGAAATGGCGGGCAAATTATCAATTACAGATATGACAATGGCTGGCTATTCTGGCTACGGTTATGTGGTGGCTCAGCATACTGTACAGCTGACAAGTTCCTCCCCTAGTTTAGCAAGTGGACTTGAATGGTGGGAAAAATTTTGGATGCACCGTGTTCATTGTCATCAAGGTTGTGATTAGGGTAAATGTATAGTTCAAACCGAATTAAAATCATTCTATTTAAACTTTAAAAAATGAAAAAGATATTCATATTCATATTAGTATTCGTTGTAGTCTCCTGTCAGAACGAATTGAAAAACACTCAGAACTTATCCGAGTATTCAGCTACGATTAAACGAAACAAGATGCTAGAAATTATTGACAATTTAGGAGCGCAAGAAACTATAAATCTACTTCCGGTGATCGGTAATGAACAGATCTATAATGAAACAGATCTAGAGATCTGGGAAAAAGAGATTATCGAAGTTATAGCGTTCCAAAAAATAGCAAGGGAATCACAAATTGAAGCTGAAAAAGTGAGACCTATATTTAACGATATGTGTGATGCCATCAAGGCCTCAAAAAGCCAAGCCGAAGCAGATAGTGTAGCATTATTCTATAGCCAATGGATAACAGTTTCCACATCTGATGGAACAACAATTTACCCCTCAAAGAGTCCTGAATCTTATTATACTGAATATAAGAATAGAAAAAACTAGAAAACCGTTTCCTCTAGACCGCTCGCCCTTACGGGCTTGCTTCGAGATCAGAAACAAATATGAGTCATCCCGAATTTTGGTAGACGAGAGCACCAAGACACCAATGGATGGCAACTCTAAGTCTGTAGACCGGTATCGAAGCATTTCGATACCGGTTTCCTGTTCTATGACAATAGTTTTTAAGGAACCCTACGATCCAACTTCTCCATCTGAAGGCTTCATAGAGACTCCCTGCTATTCAGCAAAAAGCGTAAGAAGAATAGAAAGCTGATTAGGCAGGCCGTGGGTAAACAACTGCGCTATTTGCGTCGTAATATCGGTACGCTTCATCGGATGCTAGACCTGTCAGAAGATCAATCCTTACCAATCGTATGGGAACAGCTGGACTGGCGTCATTTTTGAATTATTCAAGAGCTATTATATCGAGATGGTCGTAAACGCATCGATGATAGGAACATTGGTATTGAGCAGCCCCATGCTCGTCCAATCAAACGTGGCAAGCCTAGCAAAAAAGATACCGAGTTCGGCCCTAAAATGAATGTTTCACTGCGTGAAGGCATCTCTAAATTCGATCAGGTTGACTTCAACAACTTCAATGAGTCCACCTATCTGCAAGATCAAATCGAGGCTAACAAAGTACTCTGTGGCTATTATCCCGAGTGGTACTTGCCGATAAAATCTATCGAACCCGAGCTAATCGTATATACCTCAAAAACAGAAATATAGAGATGAGCAGACCACCTTTAGATCGCAAGCAAAGGCTGAGTAAATCCCAAAAGGAAGAGCAGTGCAAGCTAAATAATAAACGAAATACTATTGAAGGTAAATTTAG
>JABSSK010000486.1 GCA_013214265.1 Saprospiraceae bacterium
GCATCAGCGGCTTCTAATTCTTGTAACTTTTTAGACACAACTGAAAATGCTTCATTTAACAGTTCATCTGAAAGTTGACTTTCTGCACCACTCAGCGCATCTGCAATACCAGCTTGTACAGCAGTAATTTCAAAATCTTTAAAAGGATTATTCAATAATTGATCACCCAACTGACGACCTACACCATAACTTACACGTTGTTCAATAGTTTCAAACTTGTTATCTGACATGCTTACTTTTCACCTATACATTTGGCTTATACTAATTTCGTTATTTAATCGCTTATTTCTTAGCAAAACTTGTTAGCGACACTTATTAACGAAACGGATATTAAATACTGGATTTAATAAATTTGCGCAATTCTAACATAATCCTAGTAATAGCTGTAGTGGCAGGATATGACAATTTGTTATAAATTCAGCTAATTTGGCGTAATTTAAAGAAATCAAACCAAACGGAAAAAGAAGTACATTCAGAAAATTAATTAGTGTTCGTCCAGAAACGGGGTCGTAGCGAGGGCGACCCAATAACTTAAAACGAGCTTTACATGATTTAGGCGTTAATCATTCTAAATAACTCTATATTGTGTTGCTCAGTTCGTTTCAGTTAGACGTCCGCAGTAGACATTCGTTTATGGATGGGCACTAGCTATGTGGGTATCTGTTGGAAATAGCTTCATTTATTTGTAATTCAAGCGAAGATATAGAATTAATGATGTTATTCATACAAATTCTTTTTTGAGTCTGAGAAAGATTTGAAATTGACAACGACTTACTAGTACACGCATTTCTTAATCTGAAGATAAAATCATCAATATTTTCTATTGATATCTTGTTTATGGAAAAACTTGATAACTTTCGTTGTATTATTTTGATTTTAGCAATAACTAACATTTCATACGAAATTGGAGTGTCGTTATACGCAGATTTAAACCAAAAATCTTCTGATAACGTTTCTATATCTTTCAATGTTGACATGATATTACTAGCGAACGAATGAGCTTCATTCCTTGAAGATAACTTTTTTGCATTGCGATATATAATACCCCATCCAAATATAACCATTGATAAAGAGACAAAGGTAGGTAAAAATGGAGCTATATCTACTCCCCACAACACTAGTGAACTTGTTTCAACACTCATATAATTTAAGCTGAGGCCTCTCTAATGTATGTGTATATCTCAGTTATGTAACTTTTATCTTCTGATTTTATAATTAATAACGAATTTAATAACTCATCTGAGGAAAAGTATTTTTTAGTCACTAAACCTCCGAAGCTTTCACTCAAAAACGACGAACTTATACCTATTGGTACATCATCTATATAGATATTAAGTGTTTCGTTATTTTTTTTACATTCATCCAAAAGACTTTTTAAATAGTCATCCCTGAATTCTTCACCACTATATGGACCATCAGATTTATATCGCCCAAAAGGGTTTTCAGAAAATTCTTTAGCTAAGTTAAAATTCATTATATTACTCATAAGGTATTTGCCACTCGATTAAAGTGCCATTAACACTCTGTTGATGAACTCCACATTTAGATATTTTTGCTGCCTTATCTAAATAATATATCCCTTTCCCACTATATACAAGGAGCTTAGATTTATCTGATATATCAATTAACTTTAAAATATCATCATAACCTGTCCCTCTTTTAATATCGTTGGTCATCCTTGAAATTCCAGATTTCATTACGTACTCAATTTTTTCACCATCATCCATGCTTTGAGGAACAATCTCTTGTATTGAAAGGGGGATCCCTTTTCCATTATCATAAATAATAAAAATAAGTATCTTGTTTTCATCATCATAATAACTGCACTGCCACCACCTGTTGCAAATAGACTCTTTAATCTCACCTTCGTAAGCATGATGAAGCACATTCAACATTGCCTCTTGGATCCCTCTAGAAAATAACTTTATTTCTGGTTTAGAAAACCTAATCCCTTGTTCAACTAAACCTAAAAGCGTTGAGACGAAAAATTTAGTTGGTTCTGTTCCTGATTGATAATGATTATTTTCTTCAAATAGATTTACAAGCTTTCGATATCCCCCTGGCGAAATCGCTTTTTGAAAATCTGTTCTTCTGAACATATTTTTAACTGAATCATTATCGGGAAGTGTAAAAATAACAACATCTTCGTTCTGAGTAACCAATTGAGCTTTTGTTATCTCAGCAAATAAAACAACCGAAGCAGCACGGCCCATATGAACTAAATCACTAAAGTCTAAGTGAAGTAGACATTCATGTTCAAATATTAATTTGTTTATCCAATAAAAATATTCAAAAGTTTTTTTTACCTTTGCGTTACACCCTACATGATTTTTATTGGTCGGATATATGCAAAACTCTTTAGGTACTTTTAAATAGACACGTTCATTTTGCCAAACAGATTTGAATTTTCTAGGTAGGTCAATTTTTGGTTTCATTCTTGAAATACTTCAATCCATTAATAGCATCAGAATAGCCTACCCTATTTAATTATTCAACTGAAAACCACGATTAAATTAGAGTACAAATGAGAGTATTTTAGAACAACATATATTCTCATTTAGTACCCAAATTCACGTATTAAAGGCAAAGAAGCTGGTTACTACTTATTAAGTTTTGGCTTAAGTATATCAGGCTTTACACAATCAGGCTTATTACTTACTTGATAGTAATTTTGAGAGATCGCTAAATGCTCAGTTAATTTTGCTATACGTGTTTGATTAGACGGATGAGTTGACATAAATTCAGGAGGCGTACTCTGCCCTTTTGACTTGCTTGCTTTTTCCATATTTTGCCAAAGTTTAATGCTGGCTTCTGGCGCGAAGCCAGAACGAGCCATTAGCTCCTGCCCGACAATATCGGCCTCGCTTTCATGAACTCTACCATACGGCATTAATACACCATATTGTAAACCTAAGCCAAGCCCTGCCATCCACATATTCTGGTTCTCAACCTCTTGACTCTGCAAAATTGCTGCAGCAACTGACAAACCAGTTTGCGATAATTGACTTGATGACAGACGTTCATTCGAATGATGCTCAATTACGTGACCAACTTCATGACCAATAATAGCCCCTAATTGATCTTGATTTTCAGAAACATTTAATATGCCCGTATAAACGACAATTTTACCGCCAGGCAAAGCAAAAGCATTAATTTGGTCTGAATCAAAGACAACCACTC
>JABSSK010000487.1 GCA_013214265.1 Saprospiraceae bacterium
TGTTCTCCCAGGTGGTCAAGCATCATTTGTGCTGTCCAGAGGCAAGCGATAGGGTTAGCTACATTTTTTCCAGCAATGTCGGGGGCGCTGCCGTGTACAGGTTCAAACATACTGGGGTAGTTTCTTTCGGGGTTGATATTGGCGCCAGCGGCTATACCCATTCCGCCTACGACGGCAGGGCCCAGGTCGGACAATATATCCCCAAACAGATTGCTGGCAACCACTACATCAAACCAGTCGGGATGTTGCACAAAATGGGCAGCGAGAATATCAATATGGAATTGGTTTTGTTCGATTTGAGGAAAGGCTTGGCCTATGGCCTGGAATCGCTGATCCCAAAACGGCATAGTATGGATAATTCCATTAGACTTGGTAGCGCTGGTGATTTTCTTATTTCTGCTATCAGCAAGTTCGAACGCATATGTCATAACCCTATCTACGCCCCGTCTGGTAAAGATACTTTCCTGAATAACCACTTCGTGGTCTGTACCTTCGTAGATGCTTCCGCCCGAGGAGGAATATTCTCCTTCATTATTTTCTCGCACGATGTAAAAGTCAATCTTACCTGGGTTTTTCAATGGGGATGAAATACCTTCCAAAAGCCGAACAGGACGAAGGTTTATGTATTGCTGAAACGTTCTACGAATTGGGATCAGTAAACCCCATAAGGAGACATGATCAGGTACTCCTGGATAACCTACAGCGCCCAAAAAAATGCTGTCGTTGTCCCTGAGCCGTGCCAGTCCATCGTCGGGCATCATTTTCCCGTATTTGGCATAGCGCTCACAACCGTAATCATAGTTTTTGAATTTGAATGTAAACCCAAATTTAGCGGCAATTACTTCCAGTACTTGGGTAGATTCCGGAATGACTTCTTTGCCGATTCCATCACCAGGGATAGTAGCTATGTTGTAGGTTTTCATATATTTTTATGTAAGAAGAAATGGCATTATAGCCTGCAGCGTTTCTTGTGGGGCTTCTTCGGGTAGATAATGTCCGGCATGGATTCCTTGTCCCTGAACATTACCGGCCCATTTGGACCATTCACTCACCACATCATATTTATTGCCGACAAAGCCATTGGTGCCCCACAGGCATAGGACGGGGCATTTTATTTTATTTCCTTGATCTAGGTCCATTTGATCATGGATTATATCGATGGTAGCGGAGGCTCTGTAGTCTTCGCAACTGGCATGGATAGTTTCGGGTGTCCAGCACCGCAGATATGCATGGAACGCTTCCTGGGTAAAGGCACTTCTATCTTTGCCCCATTGGCCTAATTTTTTTTCGAGAAAGAATAATGGGTCTTGGCCGATCATTCTTTCGGGTATATCATGGGGTTGAATCAAGAAAAACCAATGGTAATATGCAGTGGCAAATTCCATATCGGTGGTGGTGTACATCGTATAGGTGGGGGCGATGTCCATTACTACCAGCTTGTTAATCGCTTCTGGGTGATCTAGTGCCATGCGGTGCCCGACACGGCCACCGCGGTCATGTCCGATCAGTTGGAAAGTGGTAAATCCCAAGGATTGCATTAACTGTATCTGGTCATTCCCACTCGCCCTTTTAGAATAAGGGGTATGCTGGTCATCGGAAGGAGGCTTGTCACTATCCCCGTATCCCCGCAAGTCGCTAGCAATAACCGTAAAGTGTTCTGCCAACGGTGCAGCAATTTTATGCCACATGACATGTGTTTGGGGGTAGCCGTGAAGTAAGAGCAGAGGTGGGCCTTCACCACCAATAACGTAATTGATTTTTATGCCGTCGAGGTGTGCTATAGACTTTTTAAATCGATCAAACATAGCATAGTTTATTGTACGGCTTTACCCTACGGAAAGGCTAGTTATTCACTATTTCTGGTGCTGGAAAAACCTGCCCTATCGCTGTTAAACTGGAATAACGGAACTGTTGTATTGGATCATCTTGCAATAAGGGTTTTGACATATCCTTGGGGTGCCATACTGTTTATGGGATATCATCCTATCGGTACATGTAAAATTGCCATAGATGCTTTGTTTTTTCACCCCAAGTCTTTGTTGTCATACCTTAGCTATGGTATTTGCATATGTTTTTTGTGGAAGCTTACCTTTATGCTTGATAGTCATCATCTAAAGGTCTGTTGGCCATCTCTCTGAGCTCCAGCTTTTCCAAATCGTCCAATAGGTTTCTTTCTTTTATGATATTTTCTTTCAGTTCTCTTTTCCTTTTTAATTTTTCAATTTCGTGTTCTAGCTCTTCCTCTTCCCAGTTGGGACTTATGCCTAAAAAACCCAAATGTTCTGTGCCAAATACCTTGAAGTAATGAGTGACAATGGCAATCCCCCAGGATAGGGCTACAATTATGGTTGGAAGTGGATTGCCATCATCTTCGAAGTAAGAAATAGCGTACAGTAATCCAAGGATACAAGCGTAGGTGAAAAAGTGGAAAAAGAACCTTTTTTTTGCTTTGACTTTCTTTCCTGCCTTTGTGTAGATGTTTTCGTTTTTCATGGTTGTATTTTATTAAAATGTAAAGCACATCTTTAATAAAAATAGTTTGTCTTGTTACCACCAGTGGTTTCTCTTTTTGTTATGCTTGACTTCTGAGAAAGCCAATGAGGTGGTATGATTAATATGAGCGTGTGCGCATTAAATGATCTCTTTTATTCTTTTGCTATAACAAGATACAATACACAATACAATATTGGTTAAGGTCTAGTGTGGTTATTTTTTACGTGTGTAGTCATATTTTGCTTTAGCACTTGGAAAAGCATGGATAAATTGATCATTCCCCTAGGCGTAGGGGTGTTGCCAAATGATATACGCAGAAGGTATTGCACCATACTTAACTGGGGTGTAAGCGTCTAAGCAAGGGCATTCAAGTTCCTTTTCTGACTTTTACGATTAAAAGTAAAGAAATGACCAGAAAAGCCCTCGCTGCGTAGAAGTCGCGATTAATCGAAGCCCGGGCCAAGTCGGGTCTGAGCAAAAAAGCCTTTTTATGCCGAGCCCGATATCTCTATAGCTAAATTTTACTACTGGCAGCGACGACTGAGTCAAGAGGAGCATGAGCCTCTGGTTCCCTCGGGGTTTGCGCCTTTGTCAGTTCATCCTGCTGCTGATTTGGCACTTCGCTTACCGGGCGGAACACGGATCGGTGTGTGTATCCAATCAAGTGACGTCCTGCGATTGCTGGA
>JABSSK010000488.1 GCA_013214265.1 Saprospiraceae bacterium
TGGAGTTGTGTTTTGTTGTGCCCGGAAATGCCAACTTCACTAAAGGGGCTATTCGCGCCAGGTTTAGACTCAATTGTGAAGCTGATCCTTCGGCGGTAACTCCAATGAATCTGCTCATTGGTGGTGAGGTAGAAGACTACTATTTGCCAGTAGCTAAATTGGGTAATTACACTTGGATGGATAACGATTTGAGGGGTGACCAAATGTTTACGGATTCGCCTAATATGGGCCTTCACGCAAACGAAACCGGCGTTAATGAAGTGGCATTCGTTTTAACTTGGTTTGGCGAGGACGGTATATTAGCTACAGATGACGACCGCGTATACATTAAAGTTTCTGCTTCGGGAACACAGGGTGAAGGAGAAGATGGTATCTACTACTTCTGTGGTATCCAACAAGGAAATTATCGTGTAACGCCACTTAAGTATGCTACGAATGAAAATGTTGGAGCAGATATTATTACGGACGAAGCTGGGATCACTTATGATGTTACCAAATCGGATACAATCATTATTAGCGGATCAGGACAGCCAAGGTATGCACTAGCACCAGAACGAAAAATACTGACTGTACCTAATCTTTTAGGCGATGATGATGAGGATAGTGACGGTGTGCCATATTTTGATTTATCCATCCCTGAGCTTACTACCAGTGGCTTGGTGATTAATGAAGATGGAAATGGAGACGTACCAATGCCTTTTGCGCATCCTGATTCGTTGACTGAACTGCGAATTGATTTTGGCTGGATTCAGGACCCTAACCTTGAGGTTATTCAGAAAATAGTGGGAGTAGATTATCCCGAAAGTGGTGTTTGTGGACACTTTAATGTAATTGTTGATGCTTGTATTCTAAATACCGCCGGTAGTGCGATGGGTTACCAAATGGGGGTTCCTCTTGAGCATATCCAAATGGGTATCGACTTTACAGAAGCATTTGGTGATGCATTTATTTCGATGGTAGGAAATCCTTTACTTATTGGGGCGAATATCGACTCAGAAGGACATAATCCGGATTTAATGGTAACCGGATATGATGATCTCTCAGGTTATTTCACCGTTCCTGATGCACCTCGCCTGTATCCGGTGGTCAACCAGTCATTTGATGGTAACCTTGACACGTTGGTCTTTGTACCAGGCACAGGACTTCTATGGCCAGGTGAAAAGATTATGGTACGTTACACCTTGGAGGTAGCACCTGAAAATATTAATGAAATAGATGCACTCAACCTAAATTGGAACAGTAAGGTTAGCGGATTGGCTACAAATTATCAAGGTGTACACATACCCGATTATTTCTTAAATGGAATGCAGCTTATGGCTATGGATTTATCCAATGATAGCTTTCAGGCTGATGGGTCCTATACTGATCCAGATCAAGCCACTAATCTGGGAGATTGCTGGCAAAAAGCTGCTCAGTTCAGTGCCTTCGATCAGGTTAATTTGATTGCCGATGAGGCATGTAATGTTACCGTGGAACCGGAATTGCTTCTTCAGCCTCACTTTGATGAATGTGATTTTGATACCTTCCCGTTAGGGGGGTACTATCGATTCGGAACCGAAGGGATGAATGGAAAATTCTTCCGCCCTACTGATCTGGATGCGAGTCAATTCGTAAATGGGACCATAAAGTTCTTCATAGAAACGGTGAATAAATCCTGTGAAACACGATGGGGTCTTCTACTTCTTGAAGATAAAAAGGCCCCCGTTCTTGATAGCACAAACTTTACTACTGATACATTCTTCTGCACAGATTTATCCGTCATTAAAGATAATCCGGTAACGATCGATCCCAATAGTGATTTGTTTACCGGTACCGCTTCCTTTACCGATGGATGTGGCACTCGACTGGCTAGTTTCTCTTTTGATGATGATGTTGAATTTGGTGATTGTGGAGACGACTTTTTTGCAAAAATTTATCGGACATTTATAGCTCAAGGTCCCGAGGGTGAACGTTCAACCGTTACCCAGGAATTAGTCTTTATACGTCCAGACTTAGACGATCTTCATTTTGCACCTTCCGAGGTTGAACAGCAGTCCTGTTCAGTAGAGCCAATTGACATTAATGTATGGCCATTCTGGATTAATCCATTTGGAGATACACTTTATCTAAATGATGCTGATTGCAACTATGGCGTTAAAGTGGATGATGTTTCATTCCCTATTTGTGATGCCAAAGGGGCAAAGATCGTTCGTACCATTCATGTTTATGATTGGTGTCTTGATCAGCATATTCCTGTTGATACGGTCCTCATAAAAATGGGTGACTTTAGTAATCCTTTATTCACTGGCAAAGCTGAAAACGCTCTAACGGATATGCCACTTGTAAATCCGATGGTTATGCATGGCGTCCATCCGTCAAGTGATAATACTACAATGCTAAGTACAGGTCCTACCGACTGTACCGCAGGCTTTTCAGTCGGGCTCAATGCTCTAAAGGACAGATTCGGCTTTGATATCGAGGATTGTGAAATTGTAGATTATTCGATTGCGATTTGGGGGTATGGCCCAGAATATGCTTATGGTATTGCGACAGGTGACACCATCTGGCGCGAGGAGAACTTCCCTGTGATCAACAATGTGACAGCAGGCATTCCTGTAGGTGAGTATGCGATTGTGATTGAAGCCTTCGATGGTTGCTATAATGCTGCTAAGGGCGTTACATATTTTGTAGTTGAAGACGGGGTTGCACCCGTTATGAAGTGTGATGATGACCTGAATATTACCTTGAGCACAGACAGCTATGCTAAGGTATATGCTACTGATATTGATGAAGGTTCCTGGGACAACTGTGCACTGGCGAGCCTGGAAGTTCGTCGTGAAGATGATTCTCTTGACGGTTACTCCGCTTGGGGTGATTACGTTGAGTTTGATTGTGCTGATCTGGGTGCGCCTGTTATTGTTGAATTACGAGGTACTGATGCATCAGGCAATACGAATATTTGCTGGATGGATCTGACAATTGAAGATAAAGTTGCACCGGTTTGTGCTGATCTAGATAATGAGCTGACATACTGTGATGCTCCTCAATTAGTTGACTTGACTAGGTTTGGTGCACCCGATGTACCGTTCAGCAACTGTTCTAACATTGTGATTGAAGAGTTGGCTGCTATTGATGGAAGAGACAACTGCGGGTTCGGAACAATTACACGTCAGTATCAGGCGGTTAAGAATGC
>JABSSK010000489.1 GCA_013214265.1 Saprospiraceae bacterium
CGCGAGGGTTATTTACAATAAAATGAAAGGATACTGGACAGTTGATGGTATGGAAGTAGCGGTTAAGGTTTTGGAAGATTAATTGAAACTACTCAGCCTGTCATATTTATTTCAGATCAGGTTGAATAGTTATAGTTATCTGGCATTGCGCATCAAGTAAAATTTCTTATGTAGATTTAGATCGTAAAAAAATCAAGATGAAATTTTTTAGGCGACGCTATTTAAAATCTAATGTTATTTTTATTGAAAATTAACTCGGCATCGATACTGTCGCTTTTTGGTGCGGCATGTCAGATTCAGGTGCGGGACGACAAGCTATAATTAATTTATATAAATTCGGTTCAATGTCTTGTTTAAAAGCATGTAAAAATTGAAAGTATCCAGCGATGGTTTTTACATTGAATCTTACATCCCATATTAGTGTCCATTGTTTCGCAATATTAGCAAATTCAGCTACTTGTTTGTGATTGTCTCCCCACAAAATACAAGGCCTGTCGCAAAGCTGGTGGATGTCTTTCAGTGATAGTTTAATTTGATCCATTGATTTTATAATCGACACTTCATCAAGATGTTTTTGCGCTAAAATTCTTTGTATATTTGAAGAATTGCCATATAGCCTATCCGCCGCTTTTATAAGTCGAATTTTAAGATGTTTGGTCCTCAAAAACAAAAGCCAAGCCATGCCTAATAAGAAAGTGCCATAAATCGAGCTAATCGTATTGGTAATTGCACCAGGGCTGTCGAATAAATAAATATTTAAGACAACAAGTAACAGGAACAAAAATACAAATAGAGACAGAAGGAATACTTTTAAAAAATACAGTAAATATTGGGTCATCAGTATTACAAATGCCATTATTAGTCCATAAATAAGAAATTCAATGGTGCCTATATTTGGATAATAATTTACCCACAAAAAAGTAAAAATGCTTGAACTTAAAAGGTAGAATGTAGTGAAGCGTCTCCATAACACGTTTGGGGAAACAGGGTTTGCCAGCTGTTGAATAAAGCGACTACCACTTGAACTAAAGCCAAATAATGCACAGAGTATAATGGCATATAAAAATAGGCCTAAGGTCGTTATCGAGCTGGTGCATTCAATATAGCCAGAGCATGTAATGTCTTTGTAAAGCGGTAAAACTGAATTGATCCCTTGTTGACTCGTTTTAGTGATAATGTCACCGAATGGCAAGGGAATAAATTGACTTATTAATCCTATAATAAAAAACATTGGGATGATAAATATTTTACTCTTGGTGTTCATCATAAAAGTAATCATTGAAATTAAAAGACTAATTAACAGTATGTTCTGGATGGAAGATGTTTCTGCAATTGCAAGCAAATATGAACAGGAATTTATGATAAGGATCAGTAATATGTAATAAACTAATCTGCCTCTATTAACAAAATTTATCACTGGAGAACTTCTACCACAGTTGTTGCAGCTTAAGTGGTTAAGTGTTCTATTACTGTTGCAGACATAACAGAACTTTTGCCACAAAGAGGCTTTGATTGGGCTTTCTTTTTGTCTGATTTTTCTAATGCTTTCCCTGAAGGGCTTAGCAAAAGCGGCATAAAAAGTTAGCCAAATTAATAAAGACGTAAAAGCATCAATGCAGTAATAGCCAATACCATCGACAGAATTATTTAAAGTTAACCATTGTTCCCATTCATAAGAGCTCGAAATCGACCTTATAATTCCGATAGCACAACTCGTAAGCATAACTGAACCGTAGAGTTTTACAAAAGGTATACCAAGCATAGCGCGCAGATTAAACGACAATTGTGAGTTTGCCATTTTTTTAAAAATTGATAACCCTATAATTATCGCTATGCCATTAAATAGGGAGTATAGGAATAAGCTTAAATCAGCCGATAAAAGGGTGCTAAATTTTTCTAGATCAATTATATAGTTCAATAAATGTTGAATAAATATAGTAACGACAAACGGTATTATCGTTATTTTAAATGCTAACCTTCGAGCATTTGAAGCGATTATGATTAACGTGGTCCAAAAAATCAAACTATCAAAAAATTCAGCTAAGTAAGAAAGTTTATCATTTAACACATAAGTAGCACTCTTTGTTTCTTGAAATACATCAGAGATGATGTCTGCAGCAAAATAAAAATTCGCGGAAATAACCGTCATTAAAAATAACACACCTAGAAGGTGTCTATATTCCAGAAAATCAACTTGTAGACGCTTATTAAATACCATAATAAGTACTAAAGGCATTATCCAATATTCCAGAGAGTACAGAGAGATTAAATTGGGCGAAGACATTTTTATAAACGGCTCATCTATTAATATTATTAATGTACCGATAAAAATAGTGGCAACAAAAAGTAATACGCTTGGGGAGAAAAAAGTTTGTTCATAACAAATAGCGACAAAACCTGGTTTGTTTTTAGCAAATTTAAGTTCACAACGAGTCATTAAAAGTGCTAGTAAATACATACTGGGAATTGCTGTAATTGACAATATTAACCGTTGAGTTGCAAGTTGTGATTCTGTAACTGATTGTAGGCTAATCAACATTATTTCTAAAACAATAACTATGCCATAGCAGGACCAAATTAAAGCATTATTACGTTTTATGTTGGTACATGTTTTACTTTGCCAGCTGTTTAAAATAAAAGGTATGAATAAATAAAGCAAAACAGAAAAGTTTAAGAAAATATTGGCTGTTGTTAACAGTTTAGGGGGATTTATTATTTTCGATATGTCATTTAAATAGCTTATAACGATTGGTAAATATTTAACTGACAACAGGCTTATTGCCAGCGCAAAAATAAAATAAACCCAGGTTTTTACTGAATTGATGGTGAGGGGTTTGTTTTTAATGTTTTCAGGTGCGTCAACAGCTAAGTCTTTAGACGATTTACCTTCTAATACACTTAAAAACAAAAAATCTTTCAGTAGATGATTATTACTTTGTTCTTTAATCCAGGGAATAAGATGTTCCTGGCTGGCGATGGCGTATTTAATTAAAGTAGATGCATCAGATTGATTGTTGTTATCATCACGCATTGCGTTAGTTAAATGCAAGCCTGCGTTATTTCGATCAGCTAACGATAGGTTTTTTGTCAGAGATAATCGAAGCCAGTTAGGCATCTTTCCATTTCTAAACCACGGAAGCTGGTTA
>JABSSK010000049.1 GCA_013214265.1 Saprospiraceae bacterium
TGTCGGTATTTGAAACAACCGATACGGAGCCAGAGAATACAGTAAGTTTTTTGGCAGGAAGAAATAAGGTGAACGTTGTTCTGAACAAAGAAATTGATACGGCAGAGGAGCAAAAAAGACTAGAGAAAGACCTAGCCTACTATCAGGGGTTTGTGGAGAAGGTGCGCAAGAAGTTATCTAACGACCGATTTGTACAGAATGCACCGGCACCGGTAGTAGAAAAAGAACGACAAAAACTAGCTGATGGAGAGATGAAGATTAAAAGTCTTGAGGAAGCGCTTGCCAGTTTAGGCTAAAAAAAAGACACCGGAATTCGAGCGTGTCTGTTTTCCGGTGTCATTCTTAACCTGTTTGGGTAGGAAACAGTCGTTTCCTTCATTGAAATAGGGAATTGTGTCTATGGTTATATTGCGTACAGATTTTGTTATACTAAAATCAGCCTTTGGCATTTTTTCAAGGTGAGTGCTCCATACGAAGATGGAGCACCCATTCCTGAGGTTTAACTCACTTTCTCTATTTTCGGCGTAGCCGTTGTTTAATCAGACCATTTTCGGTCTCTCGTTGAATTTCTAAATTATTTTCTTGGAGTTGGGTCACCTCCCAACGATACCCTTCGGGTATACCCATCTGTAAAGATTCGACGCCATTATCAATTACGACCGCAAAAGCGCGCTGTTCGATAACCTGACCATCCAATGTTAATTCGTATTGGCCATTGACAAAGAATTCCAGTGCAGGAGAGGCATTGACAATGCTCTTCCATTCTGTTGTTCCATAAGTATGTGCATCAGAAATGGCCTGAATTTCCCAGGCACCGTACACAATTTCATCCAGAGAATCGGTATCGAGCAAGATATCATCTGGCTGCTCAGGCAAGAAGCTACAACCGTTGAAAAGGGCGAGAACAGTAAATAAGTAGAATATTTTTTTCATGGGATGTTAGTTTAGAAAGCTAAGGGTTCGTTCTGCTATAGTGTACGGCGTGTTATTAACACTGTTGCTCGTTGAGGTGTAAAAACTATGGAACTGATGCTTATTTCCGGTAAGTGGTTGGTATGGACTTGTTTACGGTTACTTACTTTTTGCGTTATTAAGTACAATTATAGAAAGGATTAACTGAATAATAGTACAACACCGGATTCCTTATTGTACTTTTGAACTGCCTTGATCTTCAATATGTTGAACTTACTACAGGTAAGAATTCCTGCTTATTGTTTTGGGTGGGCTTTTCCTTGGCAACAATCACGAGTATGGTTCATATATTAAATGGAGATGCACTTCTTGAGCGATTTCCTAAGAGCATCGGAGGTGCAAAAATTGTAACTCGTGAATGTTTGGTGGAGGGTCCCGTTTCGGGTTACTCCATGGAGAAGTTATTTGCTAATCGAGCCACTTTTTTTGAAACGAATTACGCGGTTACAAGAGAAGAGTATGCGGATAATACCATTCGGGAGTTTGATCGCATGCGGTCGATTCCGGAGAACCAAAGTGTTTATCTTTGGTTTGAGGACGATCTTTTTTGTCAGGTCAATGCTTGGTTTGTAGCGGCCGTACTCGATGCACTGCCACATGCAGTAAAGGTTTATTGGGTGTCTCCAATTGGGAGTAATTTGGAATTTGGCTTTGGTGGATTGGAGCGTGGAGGATTAAAGAGATCCTTTCAGGAAGCTGCACGTCTCTCCGCTGTGGAGCTTTCTAACTTAGCTACCCTATGGCCTGCATTTCAGAATAAGGACTTTGCTTCACTTTTGCAGTTGGCATTATCATTACACGCAAAATTACCTATGCTTCCTACGGCAGTTGCTGCGCACATTGAACGCTTTCCACTTGATGGTTCTTTAGGTAGGCCCGAAAAAACATTACTGTCAATTAAAGAAGAACTTGGTACGGATGACTTTAATACCATTTTTCGGGAATTTCGAAAAAGAGAGGCTATCTATGGGTTTGGTGATGTACAAGTGAAAAGATTATTATCAGATATCTCTTAAACCAAAAAGTCGAAGGTCATTCAGATGGCCTTCGACTTTTTGGATACAGAATATTTAGCTTTCGCTTAGTGCTGAACTACGAAACGCTCGGTGCGTACGCCTTCTGCGGTACGCACACGCATCATATAAGTTCCTTCAGCTAATGCGGCTGTTGAAACTTGAATCTGCGTTTGTTGTGTATTTTCTCGCCGCCATTGCTGGATCAGCCGCCCGTTGATATCAAGCATCTCGAAAAGAACTTCGGAGGAAGTATTATCCAGTTGGAGTGTCAATGTCAGTTCATTACTTACTGGATTAGGGAACAAGCTAATCTTTTGTGCAGCTAAAGCAGGCTCTTGGCTGCTAGTAGGGTCGTTCATATCACGCACACGCATACGAACCAGAGCCGTTACGTCAGGGCCGAATCCGCCAAGGAACCAGGATCCGTTTTTTACGACAGTGGCGACATCATAGAAATAGGGTAGTGGGGTATACACTACCGCCATATCGGGCGCGTATTGTACGGTCAGAATATATTCGTTACCCTCTTCTAGCAAAACCGCCGTGTCCCCCTGAAAATTTAGTAGGGGTGCACTAACTAATTGGCCTCCCGTCTCATCCGTAAAAGTATAGGAACCAAAGCCAACGACGGTGAGGTCATCATCATCGAATTGGGTGTCACCATTATCTGTGATTTGATATAATAATACAGAAACACTTTGTCCCTGATGAACATTACCATTACTAGCTACCGAAAACTCCGCCGCTAATGCTTCCGTGCCTGGATTCGAGATTACGTAATAGTTACCAATTTCCCAGGTATTATCTACGATATTGGCGGGTTGTGTTGCGGCGAGCCCTTGTCCATCATCTTTGGAAAATAAATTTTCGGTAATTAGAAAGTTTCCTTGGTAAACGTTGTCAGCTGCGCGTTCGTCGTCATTTGCAGATGATAGGGTGTAGGTAAAGCTATATACCCCGGTATCTTGTGGTGTCAGTAAATCAGAAAATCCAACTGTATCCGCAGCGGAGGCTGGTAAATTCATATTTAGGGTCTCGGTTGCTGAAAACGTCTGGCCATTTGAGGCACTGACGTCAACCATAGATACTACATCAACAGCTGTTTGGCTTCCGTTATTTTGATAGGCATGGCCAAATGAAACATCAAATATTTGTGATACGGGCGTAGCAAAGTTGAAAGGCAATAAGGGGCTATAAATAGCTAGATCATATTGTAATTGTGGATCCTGATCAAACAATTTGATGTCATCGATATTCCATAGGTACTCAAAGTTACCACGCCAGCGAAACTGGATAAAAATCTGAGGCTGGTTGGCTGCCAGACTAGATATATCTTCTTCTACAAATAATACAGCATCAGAAATGTCATTACCTCCTACTTCGGTCAAGATGGGAATGTAGGTGAAATTTACGCCGTCGGTACTCACGCCTAATTCGGCAATTGATGAATTAGAGAAGTACCCATATTGATTTTGTACCGAGATAAACACTTTATCGCGAGTAGAACAATCAATGGGGTTATTGATGGTCAGCGTTACATCATGGTTGTTATTGCCATTGGCGTCAGAATTGAAGCGCGCAAATCCATTTGCGGCAGTCTCTGAAGCAAAATCAGGCTGGCCAATAAAGAAGCCTGCCGGATTGTCCAACCAAACCCAGGATTCACTACCACCACCGTTATCACCACCAGATGTCCAATTGGCGTTAAAATCGGCTTGGCTAGCAAAGGTTTCAATGAAAAAAGGCTGATTGGTTTGAGCCATTGACTGGGTAGCCACAGAGAATATCAGGACAACAAGCCCTGCAATTTGTGTAAACGTTTTGCTATTCATAAATAAGAATTTAAAATCTCAGCATTAACTATAAAAAATACTAGGGAGAGCGCTGATCATACAGTATAAACATGAAATCAGCGCAAAGGCTCAAAAGTAGTAGTATTTTTTCACACTTTTTTTTAGAAAAGAGGTAAAAGCAGAATGCTGACGAATTCTCTTCAAGGCTATATGGGGTTAGGAGGCGTTGACTAGAGTCGAGTACTCCTGCATCAATTGCTCCTTATCGACAGGAACGACACCTACCCGTTCACACACCTGACCACCGGCCAGATTAGCCAATACAGCAACCGTTTCCATGGGTAACCTTAAGGCGAGACCCAGAGCAGCAATACTAATGACCGTATCTCCAGCACCGCAAACATCAGCTACCGATCGTGCGTGTGTGGGTACGATGGCTTCTTGCGCTTTGTGTCGAAAATAAAGTCCGTTTTCAGACAAAGTGATCATAGTATACGGGTTGCCGAGCTTTTCTTCAATGTATTGACTGGCAGCACGTAACGATTCTAATGTTAGATCGACAGGTTGTGGTACTTGGGCGCGTATCTCTTTTAAGTTGGGTTTGAATAACGATACATGTTTGTAATTCCAGAAATTCTCAGCTTTAGGATCTACGGCTGTTGGTATATCTCTCTTAATAGCTTCCAGCGTTAATTCATGTATCACGCGCTTGGTGAGTACCCCTTTGTTATAGTCTTGAAAAAGAATAACATGAATTTCTTTTTGTTCCAATAACGATTTGACGCGATCCAGAATGCCTTTGGTTTCCGCTTCGGATAGTTGCTGTTGTTGCTCCTGATCAACACGAAGGAGGTGCTGATTATCAGCTAAGACTCTCGTTTTGACCGTTGTCACTCGTTCTGTCGATTTGTAGATGCAACGGTCAGATAGCCCCCTTTGTGGTAATAGATGCAAAAAGTCGTCACCGTTGGTATCATTTCCGACTACACCGCACAAATAAGGTGTTGCGCCTAATGCTTTTAGGTTAAGGGCTACATTCGCTGCGCCACCTAGGCGATTTTCCTTCTGCGATAATAGAACGACTGGTACGGGGGCTTCCGGCGATACTCTGCTTACGGTTCCGGTAAGGTATTGGTCGATCATTACGTCACCAACTACCAGAACATTAAGCGCATTGAAATGATCGAAAATACCAGAAGAATGTACCATGAATTCAGATGTGTTAACCGTCGTGTTATGGATAAGTGCCACAGGACACTGTAAATCAAAGCTGGAGAATGGAAGTAGTAGATTGTTATCCGATTATTTATCCATCGCAAAAATAGATAATCCCGTGGAATTCACCGATACTCAACCTCGAAATAGTAGTCCTTGCTTTTCCATCCAGTCCAGTATTATGGTGGTAGCTCCCTGATGCTGGTTGGGTTAACTGCGTGCAGCCTTACTGGCTTTTGTATAGGTAGCCTCATCGGTCCAGGTTTGCATAATATCAACCATTTGTTGGGTAAAGGTCACGGAAAAGCCACCTTGTAATTCTATTAGTGCTCTGGCTTCATCAAATTTTTGGTATTTGGGACCGAAAAATACAGGTAGCCCATAGGCTATTGGTTCGAGGGTGTTATGGATGCCAGCACCGAACCCCCCACCAATAAAAGCTGCTTTGCCATAGCGGTACAAGTAAGTTAGCATACCAATATTATCAATCAGGAGGATGTTTTCCTCTTCTCTTTGTGACAAGGAAGAATAGCGAATGATTTCCTTTTTAGTAAACAGCTTTTCTATTTGCTGCAAATGATTTTCTGCAATATCGTGAGGTGCAATAATAATTTGCCATCCCGCGGTTCGGCCAAATGCCAGCCACCACTCTTTAATAATGGCTTCATCTGGAGGCCAGGAACTGCCCACTACCAAGATGGGGGCATCTCCGCAAAAATCCTGAATACCAGGATAGTCTTTTTCCTGCTTTACACTTTCTAAAACCCGGTCTATCCGCGTATCTCCTGCCACTTTTGACAATATTCCATGTGACCGCAAAAGCTGTTGGCTTTCGATATTTTGTGTGAAGATCTGATCAAAACCGGTTAAAATATGAAGGAACCATTGTCCATATGACTTGAAAAATATCTGATCTGACCGGAATAGAGCGGAGATCAGAATTAATGGGATATACCGTTGCTGTATTTCTTTTAGAAAGTTAAACCAGAACTCATACTTTATGAAAATAGCAACATCTGGCCGGATAATATCCAAGAAAATACCAACAGATATGGGTTGGTCGATAGGTAAGTAGGTGACGTAATCAACCTGATCATAATGTTTTCGCATTTCGTACCCTGATGGAGAAAAGAAAGAAAGTACGACTAAGTGAAGTGGGTACTGGGCGCGAATGCGTTCGATCAACGGACGGCCTTGTTCGAACTCTCCCAGCGATGCCGCATGAATCCAAATGCGAGGCCTGCTTTCCGGCCAGGTATACATCTCTTTGAGTAGCGTTTCTTCCCAGCCAATACGGCCTTCCACCCATTGACGAGCTTTGGGGTGAAACAATGATGCCACCCGATATGCGCAATGTAAAAGAAGGATACCAACGTTGTATAGGCCGTTCATCAATAATAAATTGATTCTCCATTGGAGAAATAAAAAGGAAGTGTCCATGCGGCTCGGATTCCCAGCATTCCATCGATTCGGCCCTGGTCAGTTGGTGTACCGGTATCATACTGGAACGATCGCAAACCATCAGTGAACCCCCACACTCCTTCAATAGCCACTAAAAAATTAATACGACCATCTTGTGAAAGAAGCTGATAACCAACAGCATGATAAATGGCTACCCCACCAGACAGACGATCATACCCCTTCTTACGGTCTTCGGTCAAAGCAGGAACATTACGCATCGGATCATCTTGTATGCGTATTTTATGTTGAAGGTAGCCTATTCCGCCCGAAAGGCGCAGACCGGAACGGGGATTTATATCAGAAAGAGGTAGGAGCTTACCCAGATGAACGCCCAACATCCAGGCACGTTGGCGAAGCCCTATATCTGCAAAGGAACGGTCGTTACCAATTATGTTACCGGTATTATTACGCAGCGGAGCCAGGACATCTTCTTTAACCGTAGTACCAAAGAAAAAGAGTCCGCTGAGCCCTACGATCCAGTTTTGTTGTTCGGACATCCATTCGACCTGTAATCCTGGACTGAGGCTAGTACCATAACGACTTGAAAAATCAGCCACTGGGATAAAAAATCCGTAACTTCCGTGCACACTTACCATTTGTCCACTATTTTGTAGACCAGTCTGTGCATGTGTATAACTGCATGCCCAAAATAAGATGAGAAAGAGTACCGATCGCATGTTAAATCTTTTGCACAAATAAAAAAAAATTAAATAAACTTAACAACGCTCTGTTTTCCTGATTTCAGACAAAAGCACATAAAAACCAATTTAAAACATGAACTACACAAAACATATTCTTATTACAGGAGGCGCCGGATTTATCGGCTCTCATCTAGTTAGACGTCTGGTGCAACAATACCCAGATTACCAGATTGTCAATCTGGACAAACTCACGTATGCAGGAAATCTTGAGAATTTGAGGGATATTGAAGCTGCTCAGAATTATGTTTTTCAGAAAGGAGATATTCTGGATATGGAACTTTTGGAGGGCCTCTTTTCACAATACCACATCGATGCTGTGATTCACTTGGCTGCTGAGTCACATGTAGATCGCTCCATTTCCAATCCTATGAGTTTTATAGAAACCAATATTGTGGGAACGGTCACCCTGTTGAATGCTGCCCGTAACGCATGGAAAGATAATTTTGCGGATAAGCTGTTCTATCACGTCTCTACGGACGAGGTATATGGCACCTTGGGAGAAACGGGTTTGTTCACAGAGGACACCGCCTATGATCCGCGATCACCTTATTCTGCATCGAAGGCAAGCTCTGATCATTTGGTTCGTGCGTATTATCATACGTATGGCCTACCTGTTGTCTTGAGTAATTGTTCCAATAATTATGGACCGTTTCAATTTCCGGAAAAATTACTCCCTCTAATGATCAATAACATTCGGAACAACAAGGCGCTTCCGGTCTATGGAGATGGTAAATATACTCGAGACTGGTTATGGGTTGAAGATCACGCCTCCGCCATTGATACAGTTTTTCATAAGGGTGTAATTGGTGAAACGTACAATATTGGAGGTAATAATGAGTGGAAGAATATTGATTTGATTCATCAATTATGTGATTTGATGGACGGTCTACTTGATCGACCCAAAGGTGCTTCACGCGAGCTCATCACTTTCGTAAAAGACCGGCCTGGTCACGATCGTCGTTATGCGATTGATGCTACCAAAATTAAAGATGCATTGGGTTGGGAACCCGAAGTACAAGCAGAGGAAGGACTGAAAAAAACGGCCGAATGGTACCTTAGCAATTCAGAGTGGATGGATAATGTCACATCAGGTACCTACCAAAAGTACTATGCGAATCAGTATAATGTGCAATCGAACTAGTTGCCAAGTTGATTTTCAAACAGAATCATTTTCTTTGATATAAATGTACGCATATTGACTATCGGACTAGCACTAGTGGTGACATTGATGAGTTGTGGTGAAAAAGATGCAGCGTTTCGCAATGCAGCACGGGAATCACTTCCTAATCGCCCTGTAAGTAATATTTTTGCAGAATCAACTATTAATGGGACTCAGGTATCGGGAGTTTTACACTATATATGCCCTAATAATTGTGAAAATGGAGGTGGTGCAGTACAGGGGATTGTCCAGTCTGTGGTACGACTTTAGCTCATAATGAAGCCTATCACAATCAGCCGTCACAGGCTACCCCTCCTGACGATACACCAGAAATACTGACGGCCAATGACGCTATTGGAACCAATTCGGTAGGGGTTATCACTACATTTGCCCAGATGGCCATGCCGGCGGTGGGGCAGGTGAGGGTGCTTGTGCACAGTGTGGTAAAGTACTTGTTCACAAGCAGGCTTATCATGATGCTCCTCCCGCAACACCACCAAGTGTAGCTTCTGGTCCAGCGGTAGGTAATGTTTTAGATAATGTTACCCTGCCCACTCCGGATAATCTTCCAGAGCCGGCCCAAAATTTGACTGGGGTTTGGCATTACACTTGTAACAATGGATGTGCAGGCGGTGCTGGATCCGCTATTGCTTGCAGCAATTGTGGTTCTACACTGGCCCATAATGCTGCATATCACAATTGATGTGGAATCAGGAAAGTAATTTCTAGAGCCGCCTTCAGGGAGATCGTAAATTAAGGTTTACATTCTGATCTGGAGGCTGTTCTTATTTTATATTTCCTGAACTCGTGTAGGAATTACTTCTGTAGGATCTTTATTTATCATATGTGAAGGAATGTTCTTTTGAATAACTTTAGCGACTTCGTCCACCAAATTGACACGTACCTCATTCGGCAGGTGAATCATACTAATTTCTCGTACCCGCGGCCTTCCAGAGATTTCCTTGATCATATCTTCGCGTTCAGCGGTCAAATGCAAAGTGGACAGTTCGGGTAGGAAGGTGATTCCGCCTTTATGTTCAACAATACGGCAGAGGCTTTCAATACTGCTGCTTTCATATAAAAACAACTCTTGTTGTTCGCCTAATGAGGATGATTCACACAAATTATCTACTTGATCCCGAAAGCAATTCCCTTCTTTGAGTAACCAAAGTTCATGAGTAGGAATCTGGTCGACTGTAATTTTTTTGTATTGGAATAACGGGTGATCATCAGAGACAAATAAGAGGAATCGTTCATAGAACAATGGTTTTATAATGAATTGGGTTTTATGGGTGATGGGTGTGGAGATGATCCCTGCATGTAGTGTACCCGAACGTAGGCCTTCTATAATTTCGAGGGTTAGCATTTCCTTGATGTGCAGTTTTAATTCTCCGAATTGCTGATTTAGGTCATTGATAAAGAGGGGTAGCATATACGGAGCAAGAGTAGGGATGATGCCAATTTGAATTTCGCCTTTAATTTCTTGTTGTAACCCTAGGGCAAAGTCCCGCAGTTGATCAGCTTGTGTAAGCAGAAACTGGGCTTTTTCTAAAAAAAGCTTTCCTTCTAGGGTAGGTCGTACTGGTTTTTGAGAACGATCAAAAAGTACAAGTCCAACCCCTTCTTCTAATTTCTTTATTCGCAAACTCATTGCAGGTTGCGTAATGCCTACAGCCTGAGCAGCTTTACTGTAACTGCCATATTTCGCTAATGCCAGTGCGTAGTCCAGTTGTTGCAGCGTCATAAGTACTAATTATCGTTGGGTAACGACAGTAATTTTTTAATAAAAGCTAGATGAATGTCACCTAGGAATACATTCAATCTGTTTCCAATTTTAGGTACTGATGAAGTTTCTTCTTCACCAAGTCTTTTTGAATAGGTTTCGTTAGATAATCATCCATACCCATGGAGA
This sequence comes from Saprospiraceae bacterium, assembly GCA_013214265.1. Taxonomy (GTDB): domain Bacteria; phylum Bacteroidota; class Bacteroidia; order Chitinophagales; family Saprospiraceae; genus DT-110. The sequence continues at coordinate 10,230 of JABSSK010000049.1, forward strand.
GGCACTTTTCGCGTTCTCCTTTCAGGGCATTTGCCGTTAACGCAATTATTATAGGTCGATGCGATGTATTTTCCAGTATGCTTCGAATTTTAATGGTAGCATCATACCCATCCATCTGAGGCATTTGAATATCCATAAAAATTAAGTCAGGTGGATAGCGTTCAACCTCTTTAATAGCTTCAATCCCATTGACTGCTTCCGTAATAGTGGCTTCCGGCAGAAAACCTGAAACAATAGTCTTGATCAATAAGCGGTTCATAGGAAAATCCTCGACTAGTAGAATTCGGGGAGCTATTATTTTTTGCGGGATACCGGTCAATTGTTTAGGCTTTTCCTTTTCCGAAATCCTTTCAGAGACAACCGGTTCGGACTCTGACAGGTTGTTTAGTAAATTAAAAAATTCTTCCGCTTTAAGGGGCTTGGAGAGGAGCTTTACTTTACCTAAATCATTGGCAGCTATTCTGATCTCTTCATCTTCAATAGTTGGTGTCATGAGAATAACTTGTAAATGCCTGAATAACGCCTGTTTTCTGACGAGACGCAAGGTATCGATACCATTTAAATGCGGCATGTCGTAGTCTAATAAGAGTAAATCAATATGTGGATTCTGATTCAGTAACTCCATAGCTGATAGTCCATTACTAGCAAAAAAAGATTTAATCTCCCATTGATTTAAGCTATCAGCTATAATGAGTTGTTGGTTGACATTGTTATCTACAATCAATACTTTTTTAAGGTGATTGAGTTGTTCTTCCCTTATTTCTCTGCCACGACGATAGGGTAAGCAAAGCTCAAAGGAAAAGGTACTCCCATGTCCGTATTTTGAATCTAGTTTAATTTGGCTTCCCATGATATCGAGTAACCCATTCGAGATGGCCAGGCCGAGTCCAGTACCTCCATATCTGCGGGTCGTAGAACTATCTGCCTGTGAAAAAGCTTTAAAAATCTTATCTCTTTGAACTTCAGTGATTCCAATTCCAGTATCACGAACTAAAAACTGGAATATACCCTTCCCTGACGAGTCTTGATCAGATAAGAATTTGACTTCGAATTCGATTTCTCCTTTTTCTGTAAACTTGACCGCATTACCCAATAAATTGGTTAGGATTTGTTTGAGCCTTACCGGATCAACAATAATGAAGCGTGGTAGGCTCCAGTCGAGCTTCATTAATAATTCCAGACCTTTTTGAGCACAATGGTGCTTAACCATGTCTATCGCTTGCTCAACCAATCGGATTAAGTCCGTTTCAATAATGTCAAGTTCTAATTTGCCAGCTTCAATTTTAGAAAAATCTAATTCCTCACTAATAATATCCATTAAGGTATTAGCTGATAGGTAAGCAGTCTCAACGTATTGTTTTTGCGTTTCTGTTAATGCTGTATTACGCAGTAAATCCGTAAAACCAATCACCGCATTGAGGGGTGTTCGAATTTCATGACTCATATTGGCCAAAAACTGCGATTTAGCTCGACTTATATGCTCCGCTCTATCCCGTGCGGCAACCAACTCGTCCGTCATTCTAAACTTTACCAAACTATTAGTAATGATTTTAGCCATCATTTTTAGGATGGATACCTCATTTTTAGTCCAAGGATGGTTCGTTTTGACATTGTCAAAACCCACGAACCCCAAACATTCCTCTTTGTAAATTAGTGGAATGGTAATAAAGGTTTTAATCTGTTGGGGGCTAAGGAATTGATAAAGAACAGAATCCGTAGGTAGTGCTTCAACATCAGGAATGTGTATAATCTGACCTGCCTTATGCTCATCTACCCAGCTTGCAAACATTTGCAAAGGTATGTTCTGTTGGTTGTCTTTTTCGGGTATGACATCAGGTGCACACCATTCATGGGTGTTACTTCCTGTTTGATCCTCAAAATTATACCTAAATATGTACCCCCTATCAATGGGTGCGAATTGACCAATGATGGCGAGCATATCATTCATGGCCTTGTCATACGCTTCTTGGGGTAAATGGATGAAATCCATGGCGAGTTTAAGAATAAGACTTTCCAGGTCGCTATAGTATTCTTTTTGGTTATGTTTTAGCGTTTGATCTGTAACGTCCCTAGCCGAAGCGTATATAATATCATCAATCATACGTACCCGCCATTCCAGATATCGGTATTCACCCTGATGGGTTTGTATTCTGTTTAGGAGGTTGTCGATCTGCTGTCCTTTTTGTAGACTATCAAATCTTTTTTTGGTGAATTCTACGTCATTGCTATGAATCAAGCTTATTAGGTTTGTTCCAATTAACTTATTGGCTGAATAACCTAAGTTCTTTTCCCAAGCCAGATTAATCTGGGTGAGGGTAAGGTCAGACTGGCATATAGCGAAAAATTCAAGGTCTAATTCAAGAAAACGATGCAAGTCAGATTGGTACTCTTTCTCCTTAGTGATATCATTGATCAGTAGAATAACTCGATCAGGTGGGCAAGGAGAAACCTGAATGAGTAACCATCGCTGCAAATTTACCCCGTACTCCTCGACTTCAATAGCTTTGTTTTCCTGAAAAGATTTGCGAAGAATATGAATCCAATTCGGGTCTACGGTGTCCATCTTCGGCAACACTTCAGTCACGGATTTACCAACGAGTTCGTCAACATTGTAATTTCCAATTTCAGTAAAAGAGGTGTGCACTCGTATGAATCGAAAGTCTGGTAATGTACTTTCCGGGTAGTTTATTACTTTAAGCTCCATCATACCAAATGCATGAGCAAGAAATTTATTCCCCTTAAAAGTGGATTGCATGGAACTTAGTATTTATGTTACTCTGATCAAGAGATGTTGGTCCCTATTCTAATCTTTTGAGTATCTGTGATTGTAGCTTTGATTAGTATGACGAGAAGATACGTGTAATTCTTGCAATGTAGTAGTCTAAAAAAGCAGTTTTCTATGTTGTTAACATAGTGGGTGTTATTAAATTTTTTAATTCTTATAAAAAGTATGCTTTTATTTGGTTTGATTTTTTGAAAAGCGCCGATATGATCAGAATGCCTGAATAGATATATTTTAAGCTGGATGAATGACTTTCGCTGTTTAATAGTTTCCAAGGAAAAAAGGGACGAAGTATATATAAACGCGTAATCCCGGAATGAGCAATTGCTCATTCCGGGACCTAAATGTGTTCTGAGTAATCAGAATATTAACCTTCCGTAGCGACTGAAACGTCGATTGGTAATGCTAATTTATCCCAGCGTAATACCAATTGAGCACCATCAACCATGAATTCCATCGTTTCAGATGCTTCTTCTGTCATGGTTGGTGTTACCATAACACGTAATGCATCCATAGATTCATCGTAGCCGCCAGAGCCCCATGACTCAATCACGTTGCTAAATACTACAGCCCATTCTTCTTCACCTGGAACAGTGAAAAGTCCATACGTGCCGGCTTCTAGTGCTTCACCACCAACCATAACGTCAGTTGAAAAAGTGACATTAGTTGCCTCATTTGCACCCGTGCGCCACATTTGATCATAAGGTACCAGATCACCAAAAATAGTGCGTCCTTTTACAGAAGGGCTACCATAATTAACCGTTACCTCTACATCACCAATGGTACCTGTCATTTCTTTGCGTGGACTGGCAATACCGTCTTTTAGCATCACAGTTGTGTAACTCTCTGTGGAAACAATTTCCTGAGGAGTCGCTGCTTCTTCCTCGGTTACTTCCATTTCCATGTCTTCACCTTCGGTGGTCTCAGTTGTATTTTGGCAGGCAAACCCAAAACCAATAAGGGCTACAAACAGGAAAAATTTTAATGCGTTGATTTTCATAAACTTAATTTTGATAAAAAAGAAAGCTAAATGTTTCTTACATGCTTAAACTCTTAACAGATTACCCCTAGTATGTAAAACGCATATTTTTTTAACATTATTATGATGGAATAGTAGCAAGCGCTTGGGATAAATCATGAAGAATGTCTTCTATATTTTCGATTCCTACCGACAACCGTATCAATCCGTCTGTTATTTCGTTCTCCAAGCGAAGTGCCCTTGGAACATTGCGATGTGACATGGAGGCAGGATGCATGACCAATGTATCGACATCCCCCATAGTGGGCGCCAAAATACAAAAGGCCAATGACCGCATAAATGTTTCTCCACTTTCTAACCCCCCTGTAAGTTCAAAGCTCAGCATCCCGCCGAAGCGCTTCATTTGCTTTTGTGCTAACTGATGATCAGGATGAGACAGCAAACCTACATAGTTTACTTGTTCTACCTTGGGGTGGCTTTCCAGAAAATGAGCAACACGCATGGCATTTTCTGAGTGCCTTTCCATACGCAGCGGCAGCGTCTTCAAACCATTCGAAATCAACCAAGCATCCCAAGGGTTACAATTGGTACCCGCTAGTTTCATAGTCCTGAAAACGGAATCTTGCATCAGCGCAAGGTCACGGCCTATGATACAACCTGCTACCGAGTTACCATGGCCATTGAGATACTTCGTCGTAGAATGAACAACAAAATCAACACCAAAAGCTAAAGGCTGCTGAATATAAGGGGTACAAAATGTATTGTCAGCATCAACACGACACCCATAAGAATGGGCAAGTTTCGTGAGGGCTTCCATGTCAACGCAAGCCATTGTAGGATTAGCGGGCGTTTCAAAATAGAGTAACTTAACCCGAGGGTTCGTTTGAAGCACCTGTTGGACACCCTCCATATCTTTCAAATCTGTAAAGTGAACCGGAAAACCCAATGGGGCTAACAGGGATCTAAACAACTCGGTTGTTCCGCCATAGAGGTTACCTTGGGTAAGAATGGTATCACCAGGTTGTAAGCAAGCGAGCATTAACGTGCTGATTGCCGCCATTCCAGAACTTACTAAAACAGTTCCAACTTCTAGGTCCAAGGCAAATGACTCCAGAATCCCCAGCTTTTCTGCTACTTCATCAATGGTAGGGTTTCCGAATCGACCATATAAATGACCTTTTTCGCTTCCGCTAAAAATGGCTTGTCCCTGTTCAAGGGTAGCAAAGTCAAATGAAGACGTAGGATAAATCGGAGTCGTATGCGAGCGCGTGGTTGAACGGTCAGGTCCTCGATGTACACAATGGGAGCCAAAACCAATTGATTGCTTCATTTTTTGCTTAAATGTACAAAAGAGAAGGGGCAACTTATGTCTTGGGCACTATTTGAACAAATCGTACCTTTGCCTACATGTTAATGGCAGCAGGCCAAATAGCGATTTTTAATTCAAGTATAGCACAACATGCAGGACGAGGAGGTAATCTATCCAGAAAGTGGTGGAGAAGATGAATATTATGATTTTCAGGAGATACGTATTGATCCGAAACAAGAAATCATGCGTATTGATAAATTTCTGATGAATCGCTTAAATGGTATGTCACGAAATCGCTTGCAAAATGCCATTAAAGCAGGGAATGTTAAAGTAGATGATAAAGACATCAAACCCAACTTTAAGATCAAACCAGGTCATGTCATTAAGGTTTTAATGCCTAAACCTCCGAGTGATGAATCTGGCTTGGTTCCCGAAAAAATGGCGCTGGATATTCGCTATGAAGACGATGATTTACTCATTGTCCATAAACCATCAGGAATGGTAGTTCATCCAGGTATAGGCCATCGAACGGGGACATTAGTCAATGGATTAGCTTATCATCTTGGTCTAGATTCCATTCCGGAATTAGGTGCAAATTATCAGGATCGCGTTGGACTGGTACATAGAATTGATAAAAATACATCCGGCCTGCTTGTAGTTGCAAAAAATGAATATACCATAACCCACTTGGCCAAACAGTTCTTTGACCATACCATCGAACGAACCTATTACGCAATCGTTTGGGGGATGTGGAGGAAGATCAGGGAACCATCAATGCGCACATTGGTCGCCATCCTAGGTTTCGAAAAAAATATGCAGCATTTCCAGAGGGTGACGAAGGGAAATGGGCTGTAACCCATTACAAGGTATTAGAACGGTTTTACTACGTTACCCTCATTCAGTGTAAACTGGAAACCGGTCGGACCCATCAGATTAGGGTACATATGCAACACTTAGGGCATCCCCTATTTAATGACGATAAGTACGGTGGCGATGCCATTGTGAAAGGTACGGTCTTTAGTAAATACAAATTATTTGTTGAGCGTATGTTTGCGGTGTGTCCGCGGCATGCACTCCATGCGCAATCTTTAGGGTTTGTTCACCCTCGTACGCAAGAATATATGCAGTTTCATAGTGAGCTGCCAGACGATATTGAACAGGCAATGGAAGGCTGGCGCAGGTACGTAGAAGGCAGAAAATCAGCTATTGGTAAATTGGATTGACTATGGATGAACAACTGATATTGCAACAAACTCAAACTTGGGTTTCCAGCTTTGTTATTGGTCATAACCTCTGTCCGTTTGCAGCTAAACCTTTCCGAGAAAATCGAATCCGGTATCGGGTTATGGCTAATGAAACATTGGAAAAGCATACCGAAATACTCATGCAAGAAGGCCACTTCTTATTTGATGGAGCAAAGGCATGGGATACCACCCTCCTGATTTATCCAGAGCAGTGGATTCATTTTCAGGACTATCTTGATTTTATAGTGGTTATGGATGATTGTATTGACAAAGTTGGTTGGAGAGGGGATCTGCAATTGGCAACTTTTCATCCACAATATCAATTTGCCGGTGAGGACCCCCACGGGCCTACACATTTTACGAACCGTTCACCTTTTCCGATGTTACATTTATTGTTAGAAGACCAAGTCGAAACAGCCATTCACACCCATCCAAATACCAAGCTAATACCCAACCGCAATAAGGAACAAATGGAAGAATTAGGTGTGCCGTACTTAAGCGCACAATTGATGAGATGGCAGAATTTATCCTAGTTCGGATCGCTTTTGATAATAGTAAAGACACTTATGAAGGATAACATGTTACGGGCTGAACGGTTGGAGGTTGTTCAGCAATTAGGAGAACATCTTAAGCAAGCTGATGATTATCTGGAGGCTGTGATGAGCCGTGCTCAGTTTAACAACCAATGGTTCACAATTGAGAACCAACGCAAAGCCCTTACGAGTATCACGACCTCTTTTTTGGATCGTACCATTCTAGATACTTGGGTGTCATCTTACCCTTGGCCCAAAACAGAAACACCTAAACGTATCGGGCTGATTCTTGCAGGCAATATCCCGCTAGTGGGTTTCCATGATCTATTGTGTGTGTTCGTCGCTGGGCATCGGGCAGTGGTAAAACTTTCAGATAAGGATAAATTCTTGCTCCCTTACCTCGTAAAGTGTATGCAAGACTTTGATAGTCGTGTGGGTGAGTACATATCATTTGTACCTACGTTATCCTCTTTTGATGCCGTAATTGCGACAGGAAGTACCAATTCATCGCGATACTTTGAACGCTACTTTGGGAAATATCCACATATCATTCGAAAAAATAGAAATGGGGTTGGTGTATTGGATGGATCAGAAACCGCCGACGAATTAATAGCTTTAGGTGAGGACGTATTTACATACTTTGGTTTAGGTTGTCGGAATGTGGCTAAATTATATGTGCCGGAAGGCTATACTTTCGAGCCGCTTCTGGAAGCGCTACATACATATAATGACATTATTCTGCATACCAAGTATAAAAATAATTTTGACTACAACTACGCTATATTTGTTTTAAATAAAGTGGCCTACATTGCTAATGGATGTATCATCTTAACTGAAAATGAAGCCATTCCGTCCCATATTGCTGGTTTGTATTATGAATATTACTCCCACGAACGAGCATTGCATAAACATCTACGCCTGCATACGGAGCAAATACAATGTGTGGTAGGAAAAAAACCAATAGCAGATTTACCTTCTTTTCCTTTTGGAAAAGCACAACAGCCAGCTATTAATGATTACGCTGACAGCGTGGACACCCTGCAGTTTCTATTGGATCTGCATTAAAAAATAAAGGCGCTATCCCACTAGGGATAGCGCCTTTAATGATCCATAGGCAAACCGCCCTATTTAAGCATTATCTTTTTACTGACAATACCCTCCTTGAATCGTAATTGAACGACGTACATACCATTATTCATATGCTGGGTACGCCTTAATAAGTATTGGTTGTTGTTCACATTCGTTGACCCTTTTACAAGCTTTCCAGCCATGTTGTACACGGCAACATCGAGAATAGGCTTATCAGGTGAAGAGGTGATCAGCATGAAGTCTTGCATAGGATTTGGACCCATTTCCAAAGAAACCTCATTTTCATCCAAGACATCAAATGTAGAGGTTGTCATAAGGTTCATGGC
>JABSSK010000490.1 GCA_013214265.1 Saprospiraceae bacterium
AAGAAAACACAAAAATGCATAAGAATCTATATACAATAGTACTATTAGGCTTTCTACTAAATTCGTGTAGTTTTCCCTCAACTAAAGAAGCAGGAATAAAATATTCCACACGACCAGCTTTTCAAGTTCCCAAAAATATTGAATGGAAAGAAGTGGGGCTTGCTAAAGAACTCATAAATATGAGAGAGAAAGTAGTCATAATCAGTGGTGGCTCAAATCCATTACCACTTTCCGAATGGGAAGGGTTAAAAGTTAGGTTTCCTTGGCAAAAAAATATAGACAGACATATTTTAATCAATAAAACTGCACTGGTTCGCTCTCCCGACGCGCTTAGTAATTGTAACCGAACAGAATGTCTCATTGAGAGAGAATATAAAGGCTATTCTTGGATTACATTAGCTCAACCTTTGGCTGTTGATTTCATACCTTCTAAAACAGATATGTTGAAGCCTGAAGAAGGTTATTTAGTTGTAAAGATCATTAAAAAATGTCAGATCCTACGTTTTGAGAATGAAATATACCAGCTAACTGATAATAAAGGAAATTACTATGTAATGCACGCTACTGAAACAGGAGAGCCTAATTTAGACGTTATCTTGCCCAAAGGATGGACACTCAAAAAAGTAATTTTGCCAGAACCCCTTGATATTTCACCCTTTGGAACAGCAGAAGAATGTTATTTTAATATAGTAGGAGACCATTTAGGACAGGGATACCACCAATATAAATACGCAAATGAATATTATCCTGAATAAAAACTACCGCCAACAATGGCTATTAGTAATTGCTTGTTATCGGTCCCTTCTGAAAATCCTCTCGAATTTCCCGTTTGGCGTGTACGTACAATGTTAATCGCTAAACCAAGTAACTACTCCTAGCCTATCCCATTGTGGCTAATTTGAAAAACAAACACAAAAGCGAAGACTGAAAAAGAAAAATGATAAAAAATAAAAAAGCCAAATGGATTGTAAGGGTGTTATTGCTGGTTGGAACGATAATTTCATTGTTTTTTGTTCCATGGATTTTGGTAAAAGCATGGATTTTACCGCTACCAGATACCGTTCAAGAACAAGTAGAGGAAGCCATTCAACATGGATTTGATGGAATGATAGTTTATGTAGACCAAGCAGGAAAACCACCACAACTTTACACAGGCGGATGGAAAGATAGAGAAAAGAAAATACCTGCCGACCCAAAATCACTCTTCAAAATCGCAAGTATTAGTAAGTTGTATACTGCCGTAGCAGCTACAAAATTAGTCAAAGAAAAGCGTTTGTCTTTTGATAAACCATTAACCGATTATCTTCCCGAACTAAAAAACAGAATAGAAAATGCCGATGAAATCACATTGAAAATGATGATTCAACACCGGTCTGGAATTCCAAACTTTACGGACAATCCAGCGTTCTGGGAAAACGAAGAAGAAAATGGCAAAAATGCCTTAGATTTTGCTTTAGACTTACCTGCTAGTTTTAAACCAGACAAAGGGTATAAATATTCAAACACGAATTATTTGTTGCTTCGTAGGATTATGGATAAGGTTTTAGGATACAACCATAATGAATATATCAAAGAAAAAATTTTGATGCCACTTGGATTGGATAATACATTTTTCTCGATTAACGATGTTGATTTAGACGATGTAATGAGCGGATATTACGTAGGTATTGATGAAGATTTTAAAGCCCGAGAATTTGGAATGTTAGCGACTGCGGAGGATGTAGGAATATTTCTAAGGGCCTTGAATGATGGTTCTGTATTTGAAGAAGGAGAACAGGAATTATATCCTTACGAATATAATCATGGTGGTTTAGTCATTGGCTATCAAAGTCTTGCAGAATACCATAAAGACATAGATGCTGTGGTAGTTCAGTTTATAAACACAACAGATTTTGAAGGGTATGAATGGAACTTGTCAGAAATTATAATCAACCGAATGGTGAAAATTATAAAAAAGAAAAACTAGCTACAACAATGTGTTCTATGAAAAGTAATTTCCTTTCGTCTGGAGAAAGATGAGGATATTTTTTTAGCTCTTTAGTTTATATTTTTTTGTTTGTGACATTCGATGGTTTCCCATAGTTCAACATAGGAAAAATCTCCTTCAAAAGGTTTTTTCGTGAAGTATCGGAATATGGAAAACCATAGCACTAAGCTCCCCATAAAAAGACTCGTTATCCTATATGTGGCACACCAATTAAGGAGGTGTTTTAGCCTTCCCCTTTTTAGGACAACGCTTTATTGAAGGCATTAAAGTTGATCTGATCTCCTCTGGCGATGCCTTCATTCATGGAGGCATTGATCTAAGGGCCAAATTCGGTGTTTTGATACCTCCTTTACTACGGTGCTTGACTACTTTTAATGCTTATGCCTGACTGATGAGAACGTGGTTCCGTTTGGCCGCTCCTTTTTCGCCCAGACGCTTGCGGTTCTCCACAAACAAACTGGAAACAAAAATCGGTTCGATCTGAAAGCTACTCAACCCGACAAAGCACTGCGCGTAGATGTTTTCCTGAATGTAAGGTATGGTGTCTTCATCCGTCAGGTTTACAAGGTGCTTAACGAGTGGCGCGCACAGTCCAATGCGTAAGTCAACGGTAGGACGCCCCTGGTTACTATCCAAAGAAGGAAGGAAAACCTCAGCCAGATCATCCCAGGGAACCAAGTCGGCCATTTTTACCCAAAGATTCTCGGGGGACAGCGATTGGTCAAAGGGAGTCTTAAAAAGACTTAGATTGCGTTGGCTGGTGGGAGTGCCAAAGATAATACGAAGTGCAAGCTTTTTTCACCAGATCAGTACTAATCCTTGCATATGGAAATAATATATCGCTATTTTCAAGAACAAGACCCATTGTAATTGTATGCGTTACGTACTTTTTGAGGAAGCCCTTGATAAATTCATATCTTCACTAACTGTATGTAAAAAATAAACCCATTGCCATGTTGATTTTTGTTTTACGTAGCATACTAAAAACAAGTCCAATACAGCAGCGTACCCCCAATCGTATTCTGATCATAGGAGTTTGTATCCTTTTTAGTTGTACGCCAATGGTAATTGGACAAACAAATACAGACTCTCTGGATTTAGCCCTTAAATATCAAAAAGCAGATACTAATAAAGTAAAGAG
>JABSSK010000491.1 GCA_013214265.1 Saprospiraceae bacterium
GACATCGCAACCGGGAAAAAAGAACCTTTTGATGATGCACCCGAGTACTTACCCAAATTATTCCTCAAAACAGAAAAGTTATGAAAAATGAGGTATTACTGCTCCTGGTATCCTTTCTCATAGTGGGTTGCCAAAACAACGACACCGAACGTACATTCTATATATCACCAACGGGTGATGATGCCAATACTGGTCTGCAAGCCGCTGCTGCCTGGAAAACCCTGGACCGCGTCAACCAAACCACTTTTGAACCAGGTGATGCCATCCGCTTTGAAAGTGGAGGAACTTGGAAAGGGAACCTGAAACCCAATGGCAGTGGATCACCCGGAAAACCCATTACTATTGGCACCTATGGTGACGGCCCCCGCCCCATAATCAATATAGGCAAGGAAGAAGGGGCAGGCATTAGCTTGAACAATCAATCGTGGTGGGAAATCGAAGGTATGGAAATCACTTCCGGAGAACCCCATCAGCTTGGTTTAAGAAGAGAAGGGATTGTAGCTACCGCTGAAGGTGACGCTGAAATGATCGAACATATTGTCATTCGCGACTGCTACCTACACGATATCTGGGGCGATGTAGGAGGCGATAAATCCGGTATAGCCATCTATGTGGGCCAGCGATTACTGGGCGTAGAAGCTGAACAAAACTGTATAGCTAATGATATCCTTATCGAAAATAATACCATTCGAAGGGTAGATAAAATAGGAATAGCTGTAAATGGCGATGAACAGGTGATCGTTCGTAAGAACATCATAGAAAACACCGGAGGAGATGGTATCATTGTCCTTGGTGCGCATCGAGCCCTAGTGGAATACAATTACGCCGACCGAACCTGCTTGCGATCAGGTGACCCCGCCTTAAATACTGGTGGTCAAGATTGGTGGCCACATACCGCTGCTATTTGGTTATATGCAAATACAGAAACCATAATGCAGTATAACGAAGTGTATAATACCGGCCGGCAACCCGCTAACGGTGATGGTTTTGCCTATGATTTTGACTTCGATTGCCAACGATGCATTCTTCAATATAATTACAGTGCCAATAATCACGGATTTCTGCTCATCATGAACCGCACGAGTGATAATATCGCCAGGTATAACATTAGCCAGAACGATCAAACGCATCTCATACAAATTCATGGCTACACGGAAGACCGTAACCTCATCCACAATAATGTATTCTACGTGGACCATAGCACTATTGATTTAGACTATTATTGTGGCATGGAGAATGAAAAGGACATTAACAAACTTGGCGTCCATTTTAAGAACAATATTTTCTATGCTGGTGGGCAAGGTCGTTTTCGAACCGTATACTCTCACGGTAGCGCTATCGATCGCCAATTCAATGATAGTATCCATACTTCTGTGTTGACGGACCCACCTCAGTTTCGGAACAACTGCTTCTTTGGTCCTTGGCTCAATGGCATCCCTGATGATCCTCAGCAAGTGCTGAAAGAGCCCATGCTGATTGAAGCAGGCAGTGGCGGTTGGGGGCTCTCGTCTTTACGTGGGTACCAGTTAAAACCAGCTTCACCTTGCATCGATAAAGGAGCAGCGATAGATAGTATGGGGCAGCACGATTATTTTGGTCATCCAATCGGTGCTTCTACCCCGGATATTGGTGCCTTTGAATCCACTTCTAAAATCAATTAGGCGATGAAAAAAATACCTACTTATGCCTTTTCCGTTTTGATGCTACTAATCTCTTTTGGGCTATTAAAAGGTACAGCCCAGTCTGATTTTTTCTTCGAAGCCAACCCTATTTGGCCTGATCAACTTGAAAATGAGCAGAATATTACGATTGGCTTTTATACCTCTTTTGAAAAACCTGCTACTGGTGAGGTTGCTTTGGCCATAACGGGCTCCAGCATCTACCGGATATATCTGAATGGGAAATTTGTAGGCCATGGGCCTGCTCGGGCGGGCCACAACTACTATCGAGTCGATGATTGGGCCCTAACCCCATACCTCCAAGCCGGTATCAACCACTTGGCGATCGAGGTGGCTTCTTATCATGTCAACTCGTATTACCTGCTGGACCAACCAGCTTTTCTCCAAGCAGAAGTAACCACAGGTGAAAGGGTCTTGTGTGCAACCTCAACAAAAAAGACTGATTTTGTTGCTTACCGTTTGGAAGAACGAATCCAAAAAGTACCCAGATATTCTTTCCAACGACCATTTGTGGAATACTATCGCTTGGACCCCAGCTACGACCATTGGCGCACCCATCCAGATACGGATTTAAAGAAACTGGACTGCCGCCGAGTATCTCCAAAGAACTTAATTCCTCGAAGGATCAGTTACCCAACATTTACGATTCGAAAACCTATTGCCGAACAGACTACCGGAAAAATCAATACCAATATGAAAAGGCAGACGTATTGGAAAGACCGGGCAGTAGTGAATATAGGAGAACAATTAGAAGGGTTTAAGGAATCCGAACTGGTATACAACCCCGCTATCGAACTACAAGAAATGGAAAACGATGAGATTATCCCTACGTATACAGCGTTTTCGAACCTTAAAAAATACCCCCTTAATACCAATCATTTTCGAACTTTTGACATGGGAACCAACTTGAGTGGTTTTATCGGTATTGAGCTGGAGGTAACGAAAGCAGGACGTTTTTTTCTGACCTTTGATGAAATCCTTTCAGAAGGTGACGTGGACTTTAAGCGACTCGGCTGTATCAATGCCATCACCTACGAATTAGAGGCTGGAAAATATACCCTCGAATCCATCGAACCGTATACCTTTCGTCATTTGAAAATTATAGCAACCAATGGCAAAGCTATCATTCATGATGTCTACTTACGAGAACTGACCAACCCTGATGTAGAACAGGCTTCCTTTCAAAGCAGTGATAATCGCCTGAATCGAATATTTGATGCGGGGGTCGAAACATTTCGGCAGAATGCGCTTGATGTGTTTATGGATTGTCCTTCTCGTGAGCGTGCAGGCTGGCTCTGTGACAGCTACTTCGCTGCTCGCGTAGCACAGGATGTGTCAGGCCATGCCACGATTGAAAAGAATTTTTTTGAAAACTTGCTGCTACGCGATTCTTTTGATCATCTGCCTGAGGGAATGTTACCTATGTGTTATCCTGCCGA
>JABSSK010000492.1 GCA_013214265.1 Saprospiraceae bacterium
TACTTATCGTAAATACCAATTCCTGGTGTCAATGATACACCTTTGTCTTCTGGTTGAGCTACATAGTTGAATCGTGCATAATCCATGATCGATGGAGCCGTACCCATTTTCTGAGTAAATGTAGCAGAACGAAGTGAGTCTACTGGGTAAGAAGAACTTGCACCCATATTATGAGGTAAACCAAGGGTATGTCCCACTTCGTGCGCTGCCACAAAACGGACGAGTTCACCCATTACATCATCATCAAATTTCACAGCTCGTGCAGCAGGATTGACAGCGGCAGTCTGAATCAGGAACCAGTTACGCAGTAGGTTCATTACGTTGTGGTACCAGATAATATCACTTTCCAGGATTTCACCTGTTCGGGGATCATGTACATGAGGGCCTTGTGCATTTTGAATATCAGTAGATACGTAACGAATTACAGAATACCTTACATCTTCTGGTGACCAGTCTGGGTCTTCTTCTGCTGAAGGTGGCTCGGCAGCCAAAATAGCATTTTTAAAACCTGCTGCTTCGAAGGCCACCTGCCAGTCCTCAACGCCTTTCTTCAGATAAGGGCGCCATTTTTGGGGAGTGGCAGGGTCAATATAGTATACGATGGGTTTCTTAGGTTCTACTAACTCACCACGTTTGTAAGCATCCATATCGGACGGTTCAAGGCGCCATCGAGTGATGTACCGCTTGGTTTCAGCTTTTTGTGCATTGAGGCTGTAATCGATTTGGCGTAAGCTAAAGTAGCCAACCCGATCATCATAGACCCTAGGTTGCCAGGGGTCTTCTGGAAGCTCGATAAATGACTGATTCATTTCGATGGACATAGTTTCCGTAAGCTGGTTATCGGGCAGTTTAGTTCCGCGATAGGTCAGCACCTGTCGTACTTCCACGTTAGAAGGATAAGCTTTTATATGTTTGACAAAACTCCGATTGTTATCAAGGCCGCGGATACCAAATCTGGTTTTTTGGCTTTGGGTCATAGGTCCAAACATGGCAATATCAGAAGAGAAAAATTTAGTTACATCAATAACCATAGCGGTGGAATCCTGATTGTAGGTTTCCACTTTAAATCGCTGGATTACCGGCTCGAAGTTGTTATTCTGGACGGATTCGTAAATAGGGTCTTCTTGATTGGCGACGCTGTTAAAGGCGACGGAGCGCAATAAAATGTGATTGTCCATTTCTTGCCAGCGGATAACCTGCTGAGGACGCGACTTCATTCCTGCTCCTCCGAAGTTTAGGTTTTTCACATGTCCTGAGATTCTGCTTACCACCAGAATTTCTTTATCTAAGACATCAAGCGGTAATTCGAAGTAGTGCTTACTACCTACCTTGTGCACCGTAAAGAGCCCTTCATCAGAAACGGCCTCATCTGTAATAATATCAGTATAGGATTTTCCTTTTTTCTTTTTTTTATCTCCCTCGGGTGTTTCTTTTATTTCGCCTTTAGGGGCTGCTGGTTTGTCACTGTTTTGTGCGAATGTAGGTAAACAAGTAATCAGTGCGACCAAGAGGCCACTGAAAAATAGAGTGTGTTTGTTCATTTATACAGATTTTGTTCCAGACTTAAATATCAAACTTATTGATAATGTTCATATTGACAAGACTTTGTTCTTTAAGTGTCGGTAACAGAACAAGGATAGGCTGGATTTGCCTGGAAGGTATAAATTTGATGGTTTGATACGACAGATTTGGACATAAAAAAACCTCATGCCTGACCGTTTAGGTCGAGCATGAGGTAGTTATGATAAAAAGATTAAGCCTAGCGATCAGCGTGCTTGGTACCTGCTTGCAGAGCTGCTGTTTTCATAGCTTCACCCATTTGTTGGGAAGCCACAAAAGAGGAGGTCATACTTGCCAGCATATTGCTTGCTGCTTCTGGAGAGTTCGGCAACAGAATCAGATTACTGTTGGTGTTTTCACCCATAGACTGAAGCGTATCATAATGTTGAGATACAACAATTAGGGCTGAGGCTTCTTGGGAATTAATCCCGACACGGTTCAGTACCTCTACAGATTCTTCCAGACCACGTGCAATTTCTCGGCGCTGATCGGCTATACCTTGTCCTTGCAGACGCTTACTTTCGGCTTCGGCTTTTGCTTTAGCTACAATTCGGATTCTATCGGCTTCCGCTTCGTACTCAGCAGCTAATTTTTCCCGTTCAGAGGCATTGATCCGGTTCATAGCATGCTTTACTTGCGGATCTGGGTCAATATCAGTTACGAGTGCTTTCACAATGCCGTATCCGTATTCATTCATATATTGTTCCAGTTCACGGCGAATAGCCAGCGCAATATCGTCTTTTCGCTCGAATACATCATCGAGTTTCATCTTGGGTACTTCGGCACGAACGGTATCAAATACATAAGCTGTAATTTGATCGTGCGGATTAGTCAGCTTGTAAAAAGCTTCATACATTTTTTCCGGAAGGATAAAATACTGAACAGAGACTTTCAGCTTTACGAATACGTTATCGTGGGTTTTAGTTTCTACCAAAACATCCAGTTGCTGGATACGCAGTGTCATTCGACCAGCGACGCGATCCAAAAAGGGAATTTTGAATTGTAATCCAGCGCGTTTTACACTTTGGAATCGACCAAAACGCTCTACCACAGCAGCAGTCTGTTGCTTTACCGTAAAAATACCGGAAAGCAGAATGAAAAAGCCGATAACAAGAAGCGACATAATAATTGGATCAAAAGGCATGGCTATTTAGTTTTAACGGTTGATACTCAATAGTTAATTTTCATTAAATGTATCATTTTATCTACAATTCCTTTTGTTTTTACGACTAAGCACATAAAATCTTCGTCTTATCGAATACAGATCATACTTCTTTTTTACCTAGAGTGTTTTTACTTCTGAAGCCAGCTTTCCCAAGCTGTCCTTGGCATCTCCAAACAGCATTTTACTGCGTTCATGGAAAAACAACGGATTCTGGATACCTGCATATCCAGTACGCATACTGCGCTTCATGATAACTACACTTTTTGCTTTCCATACTTCTAATACGGGCATTCCGTAAATAGGACTTGACGGATCATCCTGAGCAGCAGGATTGACTACATCATTGGCACCAACAACGACTACTACATCAGTGGATGGCAGTGCATCA
>JABSSK010000493.1 GCA_013214265.1 Saprospiraceae bacterium
CATCAAGATCCGGACAACCACTGGCACTGCCAGCAACCGTCGGACAGGCATCCTCTGTGTCCGGCACGCCATCACCATCCTCATCAGATGCCGGACAACCATTAAGGCTACGGAGCCCTGGCTCATCCGGACAATCATCATTAGGATCAATTATTCCGTCATTATCCGCATCCGGGCAACCCGCCAGTGGTCCGTAAACATCCGGACAATCATCTTGGTTATCCGGTGTTCCATCCCCATCACTATCCGCACATCCCTGATATTTAAGATCTCCTGGAACGTCCGGACATACATCATCTTTATCCGCGACGCCATCGCCATCTTCATCTGGGCAGCCCTCCGCATCACCGGCTTCATCCGGACAGTTATCATCTGGATCCGCGATGCCATCGCCATCCCTATCAGGACAGCCCATAAAGTCTGCAGATCCAGCATCTTGCGGGCATTTATCTTGTAAATCTGAGATACCGTCCCCATCAGAATCTGGACAACCGTTAAACGTAGCTATACCAGGAGTCGTTGGGCAAGCATCCATATCGTCTGCAACGCCATCACCATCCTGATCCGGTTTTTTATCCCCGAACCGATAAGTGAAACCCAATCCGACTTGCATGTTATCCCGATTATCAAGAGAAGACATTCGATATTCTCCTTGTATACTCAAATAGCTTGCATTTCCAACCCTAAGGTCAATGCCAAGCCCGATCGGAATTTGTGTATTATTTTCTCCCTCCGATTCAAACACGTAACCCGCGCCACCAAATAGGTAGGGCACTAAAATATGATCGGGATCATAGTATTGGACTCTCAGGATCGCATCGGCACTGAAAAAGGACCTTTTGTTCAGGTCTTCCGGAACGCTTGCTTGACCAAACTTTAGCGGTGCAGCCAAAGCTAAATACTTCCCGAAATGATGGCGATAAGAGACTTCTAGACCATTAGTGACATCCAAAGATTGGAGGTCGATAGGGTTTCCGTGATCAATGAATAAGACCTTTGCGCCAACAAAACTGTTGCCTTTAGAATTAATCGGATTTTGAGCAACCATAATACCTGTTACCAGGCACCAACACACGAGTGTTACAATAAAATACTTCATGGAATTATACTTTGTATATGCTGCCGAGGGGTAGTATCTCGGGTAGTTTTTGGGTTTACTGACTTTGTTTTTCTATGATAACGACCTATTTGCGGTATTTCCATACTTATACGGTAAAATCAGGTTATTGGGTTTCAATTCTTTTTAGTTAATGACCTACCTTTTCAAAGGATTTTACAATAAAAAAGGTGTAATCTCTGCGCAACCCCAATATAAATCCGCTCCATTGTTCAAATATACAATTTACATTTAAAAATCTACCGATGCATAATCTAAACGGCACAAAAAAGTCTTTTTTACAGAAAGTACCTGTGTAACTTTCAGATTCAAAATAAAAATTGGTACTTTCGGAAAATTCCCAACAAGTAGTCGCCCGACTTAATATTCACTACAGATTATTCTTTTCTTCCCAAGGAAAAAGTTTTCAATTCATATTTCACATACTTAGTTTACCAAACCCTTTTAAAATCATGACAAAACGGTTAACCTTATTTTCACTACTTATTGCATTCACTTTTGCATGCAGCAAAGATAATTTTGCTGTGCTCGAAGCTGAATCGGAGCCAGCAGTACAAAGAACCCCAATGGCTAAGAGCCAGATCAATGAATTTGTTGAACAACAGCTATTTAGACATGATAAGTTTGAATGGCAAATGGCTGATGACTACATGGTCTACAGTGCAGCTGTTCAAACGGATTCTATTGTGGCGGTAGGCTACAAGCCTTCTGACTTTGTTAATCTGGATGAGAAGATTCATACCATTGATCTGTCTTCACCGGAGTGGTTATCTGCAAAAGAAAAAGTAATGGCTTATGTTGTCAAGCGGATGAACCAACTCTATCCGGGCAACGATTTCAAGCAGGAAGATCTTTTAGCATTCCCTGAAGATGAATATTTACCGGCTTTAGATTTGCGCATTTGGAGCGAAGAGCTGATTTCAGAATTACGCAGTATGCCTGAGGTGCGATATGTAGAACCTATGGGCTATGGCTCTGAGCAGGTATTACGATCTGGTTCTGGTTGTGGTGCATCGGCTAATAGTAATATTCCATCCGCTGATTTCACCTATACCTCGCCTAATGCACGGGTAAGCTGGCACTTGAATGACAGCCGTGTGCCGCAAGCCTGGTCTACATCAACTGGTGCAGGTATTGGCGTAGCGCTATTAGATACCGGAACCTCTCCCAACCAGTCGAAGCTGGGAAGTAATTTTACGGAAGGTCTTTCCGGTGGTCGTTTTATTTACCGACGTGGGTTTCATGAAACTGGCAGCTGGTGGTGGAGAAGCCTTGACGGACCCGATGACCAATGTGGTCATGGTACGCAGATGGCTGGTCTTATTGCAGCGCCTCGTGGCAACAATGGCACACCAGCGGGAGCGGCCTATCAATCCAATTTGATTGCGCTACGTGTAACCAGTGATGTAATCATCAACAGCTCAAATGAAAAAAGAGGGGTTGCTGACGGGCTTACTTACAGTGCCAATCGTTCAGACGTGCAAATTATTAGCATGTCGATTGGGGATGTATTTTCCAATAGCCGCGTTGCTGATGCCATCCGTTACGCTAATGGCCGCGGAAAATTGATCTTTGCAGCAGCTGGAACATCCTTAACATGGACATCTTGGTGGGGTGTTATTTTCCCAGCGAATATGAGTGAAACGGTTGCAGTGCCGGGTGTTAAGGATGGCTTACCACTTCAAAAATGCAATACTTGCCACGATGGCTCAGGTGTTGATTTTGTTGCTACTATGCAACGCCGTTCTGATGACAACCGCACCGCTTTAACGCTGGCTATGTCTGGAAATACTCCAGGTACAGTCGGAGGCTCTTCCGCTGCTACTGCTACCACAGCAGGCGTTGCTGCCTTGGTTTGGGCAACCAATCCAAGTATGAGTAAAGGGCAGGTGTTACAGCGCCTCAAAGAAGCCAGTCAGTTCTATCCTGGTCGGGATGGCAACTTCGGATGGGGACGTATTAATGCTGAGCAGGCCGTATTAGGCGGCAGC
>JABSSK010000494.1 GCA_013214265.1 Saprospiraceae bacterium
TAGTTTGTGGGCATGGAGGAGTCAATAGAGATTATACCTAGTAATGTGTATGGTTTAATTCGAGAGGAGAGGTAAGGAATGGCTATTAGCATATTGAGTTAATTGTAGGATTAGGGGCTAGAGAAGGCTAGATAATTTAAAAAAATTAATATATAATTTTTTGTTATGTATTTGCTTTTCTCAATAATTCCCTTATTTTTATTCTTAAATCCGTTCTATCCTATTCAAGTAAAGAAATGGGAACGAGCCAGTACTGGCTTTTCGAAGAAATCAATTCCTCTTCTCCCAATCTACTCAAGACCTATATTTCCTTAGACACTTACATCTTTAATCGCATCGTTCTAGCTTATTTGCGTTACACTGCAAAATGTTCTTAATATTTCCCCGATTTAGGAATATAAAAGTTAAACATGACGACCTTAATAATAACGCTTTTCACTAAAGGTGGAGGGGCAAGTTGTTGTGAGACAGCAACACTCCCTTTCAGGCCTTTGATATTATGGGCTATCCGCACAACCATTATTCTTTTGTTTTGTGTACTATTTCCTTTGATAGCATTTGGTCAATTCTCCTACATATCAGCAGGTGCTGGGCAGGTACAAATTGAAAGAACGTATGCGATTGATTGGGCAATAGGATATGATATTTTCGCAAATACTAGGGAATTACCAGAATTTGCTGAGAGCGAGGTATCAGAGTTATCTGTATTTCCAAATCCATTTTCCAATGCGTTTTTCATTCAATTGCCCCTTACTTTTCAGCAAAAAGACATCCACATTCATATAAAGGATCCTTTAAACCGTTTGGTTTGGTCGGCCTTTCGCCAAAAAGCAAGGGTTAAAGAACGGCTATGGTTACCAAACTTACCGGATGGGATATATAGGTTACAGATTATTAAACCAGAGGAATCAGTCGCTTATTCGGTACAAATCATGAAAGTATCGTCAGATTTAAAATAGGACTTTATGATGTCAGAAATATCTATAAAAACCACCTGGGGTAGCATCAGATATTGGTTTTGTATGATCGTCTTTTTTTTGGGTTTTTTCTCATCAAATATTCGGGCACAGGTTACACCTCAGGGGTTTCCGTATCAGGGCGTGGCATTTGATCAGGATGGAGATGTACTTGCTGATGCTCAATTATTTCTGAAAGTGCTACTGACAAGTGGTCACGATCCGATTGATGCACTTTTTACGGAAGTACATCAAATCCATACCTCTCGGAAAGGAAGATACAACATAGTCATTGGGCAGGGTTACGATCAGGAGAATATGTTGTCTGACGTTCCTTGGGAGGCAAGTGAAATATGGTTACATACGTCATGGGTGGATCAAAGTGGAAATCCTTTTCGTTGGGAAAGTTCTACCCATTTGTATGCGGTACCTTATGCGCTTTTTGCTGAGCAAGCTGGAAGCTTAACTCGGGCAGTAGATGCAACTTTACGCACTACACCGGGCCCCAGTATTTATTGGTTGACCAGTGGTAATTACGGTACAGTTCCCCCTATTCATTTCATTGGTAACCGAGACAATGAGAATCTGGTATTCAAAACAAATAATACCCAAAGAGCGATAATCAATACTAGTGGGCAGATGAAGATCACTTCGGCCCTATCAGGTGATGAGCGTTTGGAAAGTAGTTACCCGTTGGTAGTCAAAGGAAAGGATCATGGGATGTGGATTAAAATAACGAGTCAAGGAACGCGTGCTAACAATTTCCTGACTTTTACGGATAATACAGACCGTATTCATGGAAGAATAGAGGCTCAGGTTCGTTCAGAATGGGAAGATGACTGGTTGACCAAGTTGGAGAAGAGACAGCATGCTTTTCAGATTGCCTCTTTTATTGCCAGAACCGCTGCATTAGTAGGCCAATTAGGGATTGCGGCTACACCTTCAGCTGCTTCAGTGGGTGGGATAGCTGCTAAAATTGCTGAATGGGGACTTGTTCTGGCAGGTATGATTGTAGATCAGGATTTTTTTACTAGTGACGCTTTACGCACGATGGGGGTCACCTACCAGAGTGGTGGTGCTGATTATGGAGAATGGTTGCCTAAAGCCGATAGTTTTATCCATCGCCCCGGGTTACTGGTCGGAGAATACAATGGTGCGGTTTCTTTACAAACCGATAAAGCCAACTCCTGCAAAGTTCTTACCAGTCGATCTGCTGTTTTGGGCAATATGCCTCAGTCAGGGCAAGGAACAACGTATGTTCCGGTTGCTTTATTAGGTCAGGTTCCAGTTCAGATTGTAGGGCCTGTAAAAGCAGGTGATTTCATTATGCCATCAGGGAATAATGATGGTTTAGGTATTGCTGTACGTCCGCAATCCCTACCCTTAAAGGACTATCCAAAAATTGTTGGTATTTCCTGGGAGCATAGTAACCATCAACTGATTCATACTGTGAATGTTGCGGTTGGCCTACAGGGAAATGCATTAGCACTGAAAATGGATTCTTTAAATCAGAAACTGGATGTGGTTTTGTCTTATTTGTTACAGGGGGATCGTTCTACACCCCTGAATTACCAAGAAGAGAAAGCTCAATTAGATGCAGAAAAAACATCAGAATACACCCAATGGACTCAGCAAAAGGGACGTAACCCAGAAGCCTTTACATGGTTTATTGAAAACCATGGAGTGCACCTGGAAGACTATATGGCTGTTGTACATCAGCTGATGATTCAACAGGGTATTGAGCCAAAAGAGACGGAACGTTTACATGAATTTTTAATCAACCCCATTGATGTACTAAAATCGATGCGGAATGATCCATCCTTTGAATCTGCGTGGCCCTACTTTGATGCCTACATTTCAAAGAAATGAATATACTTATGAAAGCGAAGTGTTATCCGGTATTTTTCGATTTTATCGATCTCAAAGTATGCCTGTTACTATTGTTACTTTTTTTGGCTAGTGCTCATGGTAAGTCCCAAAAAGCTTTCGAAGAGATGGTCTACACCTTCTCATTGGAAGGTCAGCATAAATCAACTACTCAGTCAGCTGTTATTCCTGTAAAGCTGACTTTTACTCTAGGGGAGCAGGGGGATGAAGTCTATTCAGAATACCATCAGCTTACCCTTCGAGAAAATGGTAGTGGGCAGGTA
>JABSSK010000495.1 GCA_013214265.1 Saprospiraceae bacterium
TCCGATTATGGTAACTTGGCTTCTATTGCCCGTATGATGAAGTCCAATCCGGATATCCGATTGGTGGTAACTGGCTTTACTGATGCTACAGGTGGTGAAGCTTACAATAATCAACTGTCATACCAGCGTTCCAAGTCCGTTATTGACCACTTGGTAGATAACCACGGAATAGGTCGCGGCCGTTTGGTGCTTCAGTGGAAAGGAAATCAAGAAAGTCTTGTGCCTTCATCCAGTTCATACATGAATCGCCGAGTTGAATTCCGTTCAGCTGGTGCAGGTGATTATGAAATGGATCCACCCGCTACTGAGGGTGATGGTTACTAAGATATAACCTTGTAAGGTTCAGGAAATAATGGACCTTTTCCTAAAAAAGAGGTTTGATACGGTACGTATCAAACCTCTTTTTTGCTTAGCGTGATTTGTTTTAAATGCACTTTTGTTTTACATCCGGTTCCATTCAAAACGATCACCTACCTGAATATTATGCTGGGCGGTAAAACCAGCGACTACTTCCAGTACGTAGAAAGCCGGTTGTCCGGAAGAAACGGGATCTAAGGCGTGCGGTTGGACATTGGTAGCAATGGACACAATAGTTCCTTCCCGATCAGCAAAAATAATATCAAGTGCTATATAAGTATTTAGCATCCAGAATGACTGGCGCTCTTCTGCACCCATAATAAAAAGCATACCCTGACGAGTTTCCATGGATTTTCTGTACATCAGACCTTCACGGATTTCCCATTCGTCTTCAGCCAGCTCAATATCAATACTGGCTTTGGGTTGATTTGTTGTATCGGATAATAATGTTAGTTCACCTTCTTTGGTAAAAGTAGGTTCCATTGAAACGGGTTTGTTGGGTTTACACGATGAAAAAAATAGGAAACCCAAACAGGCCAGGACAATGATGTTACGTTGAGCGATAAAAAGAATAGGTGGTGTTTTCATATGGTAAAACTACAAAGGAACATTTATGGGTCAAAAAATTAAAGCGGGTTATATACAATTATTCAAATGGGTCCTTGTATTTGCATTTTATAACGCATCCCTAAATTGGTACCTCCCGAAGGGTAAATACAAAAATTCCCTTCCCGGAAAACCGGGAAGGGAATAGCCACAAATTTCATATATTATGATAAAGTGTGTATTAGAAGATGTACCCAAGGATTAATACCCAGGGTTCTGAACCATCTGCTGATTTACAAAGATCTCATATTGAGGGATCGGATAAATAGCTTTTGGATCGGAAGCAGGAATGGTACAAGGAGACGTAATCTGTACACTTGTCAGACACTGATCACGAACAATATCGAAGCCCATACGGAAATAATCGAACTTCGCGTGGCCTTCGAAAGCCAATTCACGAAGACGCTCTTCCAGGATCGTTTGGCGATCAACAGAAGCCAATGCAGAAGCGCCACGGGCACCACGCAGAACATTCAATTCTGCCAATGCATCCGGTGCGTTTCCTGACTCAAAGTTTGCTTCAATACGAATCAGGTGCATTTCACCCAAACGTAATAACTTCGGGCTATGTAGACCTGGGATACCATCTTGACCTAAGAATTTACTGTGGTAAACTGTCGTTGCATCAGAAGGGTCAAGTAAGTAGATCAGGTTAGCACGTGCGTCACCAGCTTCGTATAAGTCTGCTAAATCCTGAGAAGGACGCAGGTCGCCGTAGCTGTCAGGGTTATAAATGGAACCCAAGTTGTTAGATCCGCGGTTTTCAGCAGACGTAAAACGCAGTGTCAGGATTTCTTCAGAAGAACCTGGAGCATCAAACATAGCCTGTAAATCAGAAGCTAAAGCGTAGTTACCTGATCCGATAACGTTGCTAGCAGCGGTAACAGCTGAACTATAATCTCCTTGGTATAGATAAACGCGAGCCAATAATGCTTCAACTGCGTTTGGTGAGAAGTTATAGATCCCGTTGTCGCTCAACAAGCTTTTTGCTGCATTCAAATCAGCAATTACCTGAGTGTACACTTCTGATACGGTGTTACGAGCTGGTTCAGTGATAGCAGCTTCCAAGATAATGGGAACACCTAAGTCAGAGCCTGGGTTACCTTGCGTTGGAGCTGTTCCGTACAAACGAACCATATCGAAGTGTGCCAAGGCACGGATGGCCAGTGCTTCACCTTTCAGTTGGTCCTTTGTTCCCTGATCACCTTCGATCGCATCAATGTTGTTAATAACATTGTTAACGCGTAGGATTACGCGGTAAGCATCATCGTAGATACCACCTTCAGAATCCGCGTTAAAATCATAGGTGTAGTTCAGGATAAAACGGTTAGAGTTTGACTGTGAAACGTAAGCTAGGTCAGTTTCGATGTCAGCCTGTACTTGAAAATCACGACCGTAGTAGTTCAGGCCTTGTAGGCCGTCATAAGCACCATTAACAGCAGTGCGCATACCGCCCAGATCCGCTAATGCTTCACTAGTCGATAAAGATTGAAATGGAGTAAGCTCTAATTGTTCTTCGCAGGAAAACATACCAGCTGTCAAGAACAGTATAGCTATATATTTTAATGATTTCATTATGTCCAATTTTTAAGTTGGTAAATGGAGTTAGAATGTTACATCCAATCCGAAGGTAACAGAAGCACCCACAGGATAACGGAAGAATTCTGTACCGCTTTCGTCAATTTCAGGGGCGACCCCCGAGTAATCCGTAATTGTGAATAAGTTCTGTCCCTGAGCGTAAACGTTGATGCCTTGTACACCGAGTTTATCCAAAATAGACTTTGGTAATTGGTATCCGAGGGTAACATTACGTAGGCGGATGAAAGAACCATCTTCTAAGAAACGTGTAGACGTAGCATTCGCGTTATTATTACCACCAAAAATAGGTTGTGGACGCTCCGCATTATCACCAGGCTGACGCCAGAAGTTATCATCTGCGTAGTTGCCATGACCCCATCCGTAACGCTGACCATCAGAGTCAAAGAAACGACGAGTAGAGTTCAATACTTGGTTGCCTTGTACCGTGTAGATGAAAGCGGATAATGAGATACCTTTGTAAGTAAAGGTATTGTTCAAACCACCAATCCAGGTAGGTTCCGCATTTCCTTGGTATTGATCTGGTGCAGCACCGAAAGAACC
>JABSSK010000496.1 GCA_013214265.1 Saprospiraceae bacterium
TTCAACAAAAAATGGCAATGAGCCGTATGCAATTGCACCGAAAGCGAAAAGCATTGACCAATTTTTCTTCAAGCGAATTTATACGCGATATAAGATTACAACGCGCAGCAGATTTATTAGCTGACAATAATTTAAACGTATCGGAAGTGGCGTATAGCTGTGGCTTCAATAGCGTCTCTTATTTTACCCAATGCTTTACCCAAAAATTTGGTGTAAACCCTTCTAAATATTCTTCTTAAAGTAGTTCAATTCTCTTAATTAAGATGTTTATTTTCTTCTGAAACCCTTTATTTAAAAGGGCGTTATTTCATAAAAAAAGCAAGTAAAGTATTTCTACAGCAATTTCATTATTTAATTGGTTAACCTTTTTACAAAAACAGGCATACCCTGGGCTGTCGTCACATTAAGTGCCTTTATTTTTATAGCTGTTTCTGTTTGTTGAGTTTCTGTGGTTCTTGAGTAGAGCGTTCCAGTGAATGTGATCTTAAATCGGTACATCGCCGTCTCAGATAAACTTCGTCGGTGATAATCATGGTTCACCTTCCATTCTTTTCGTCCCACCTTATCCATTTCCTGTATGCCCGAATTCTTGGATAGTCCTTCATATCATCTTCCTCATCCAAATACCATAGCACAGCATTTCTTCTGGAGGGTATTATGGGGTTGATATTTCGTTCCATCAATCCGTCCCAACAGCCGACTTTGTCGTAAGCCCCATCCGCACAAACATCTTCAATGTCTGTGTCCACTTGCTCCAACAATGGTTCCAGTTGAGATCCATCATCTGTTCCATTTACTGTCAAGGTAAAGCAATGGATAAAACCCGTTTTGGGGTCACACCCCAAATGTAGTTTTCTCCAGGTACGACGCTTGCTGTATCCGTGTTTACGTACTTTCCACTCACCTTCCCCATAGACTTTTAAGCCTGTAGAATCAATCACAATATCAATTGGACCACTCGTTGGTATTTTATAAGCTTGCATCCCCAAAGAATACGCTCGCCGCTGAATCTGCGTATAACAGGGTACGGTTAATTCAAGCTTCATCATTTTAAGTAAACTGGTAGCATACCCTTGCGTTTGACGATATGCTAGTTTGAACACGGATTTGATCACCAGTAGGGTTTCTATACTGAAATCGCTGTATACGAACTGTGCTCCTCATTGTCCAGGACCATCGTCGTACCAGTTTTCGAATGCTTCCTCGGAAAAATAGATCGTAATATCTCCACGGTTAATGCGTGCTTGATTATAGCTCGGCCAATTAAGGATTTGATACTTTTCCTTTCCCTCATCGAAGCTTGTTTGCTCTGGCTTTATTACATTTGACATGGGCTGTTGCTGTTTTTTTTAGTGGTTTATCAAAGATACAACTTCAGCCCACCTTCATTTCTTGCCGATTCGTGCAACAACGCCAAAGGAAACTATAGTTTTTGAAATTCATTATGTAACTTAAGACCCTCATTATCAACACCATAAATGAAGAACGTCTTTTTAAGTATTTATTTTATTCTGTTTCTTTTTTTGAATGTATTTGCGCAGCATTCAGTTAAAGACGATTCCTCACTTACTTCAAATACTGAGGAATTCACTAAACTTTTAGAAGTTTATAATACCTTATTGCGTCAAAATCCCAATGAGGCAGCTAAATATTTGCGTAAAGCGGATAGTCTATCAAATGTTACTCAAGATATAAAGAGTAAAATGACTTTACATTTTGCAAAAGCAGACTATTTTATATTTACTAGTAAATACGATAGTGTTATTTACAATTACCAACAAGGGTATTTAATAGCTAAAAATCATGGTAACGATCATGATCGCCTTACAGCCTTGGTAGGTTTGGCACGTGGTTATTCAAACAAAAACGAATATGTTAAATCAGATTCTATAGCTCAAATAGCTTTAAAAATAGCGATTAAAGAACCTGTAGACTCCCTGAATTTAGCGTTGATTTACGGCGTTTTAGCTAATAAAGAATATGTGGAAGGTAATCACCTTGAATCGTTAGAATTTGAACAGAAAAGTTTACGCTTTAACCAGACAGATACGGTCTCAAGAATACGAACTTATTTGCGCATCTTCGGTCTTCACGAAACAAGGCGAGACCGTGAAAAGGCCAAATTCTACGCAGACGAAGCATTGGCTCTAAGTCAAAAGATTAAGGATACTAATTCCTTAGCACAATCGCATAGAAATCTTGGAATAGCCGCTACTGAAGTTAAAAATTATGAAGAAGCCTTGTCTCATTTTGAATTATCTACTAGTTATTTTGAGCAATTAGGTCTAAAAAACGAATTACCCAATATTTTCTATTATCAGGCGCGTATTTATCTAGAAACAAATGAAAGCAATAAAGCCATTGAAAAGTACAATACAGCATTAAAGGAAGTTGAGAAAGAGGGAGATGAAATGGGAACTGCCTATACATTATACGAATTAGGCAAAATATATTCCTCTTTGAAGGATTACACAAAAGCTGAGTCTTATTTTCTACAGGCCAAAACCAAGTTTGAGGCTATGAAAATGAACCCAATGCGGTCTTATATACAATTGAGGTTGAGCCAAATGTATGCCGCACAAAAAGATTTTAAAAACGCCTATAGCTCTCATGTAGAATTCAAGCGTCTTGACGATAGTGTTTTTAATATAGAAAAAACAAAAAATTTTTCAGATCTCGAAGAGAAATATCAAAACAAAGAAAAACAACAAGAAATTGATTTACTAAATGCAAAAAATGAAATTGCGCAGTTAGAAATAGACAAGCAAACAAATCTTAGAAACTATCTTATTCTTGCCGCGATATTACTGGCACTATTAATAGCTGTGATTTATAACAGGTATCAATTAAAAAATAAAGCTAACGCAAAGCTTAAAGAATTAGATGCGGTAAAAACGAATTTCTTCACCAACATTTCACACGAATTTCGTACCCCTTTGACCTTAATATTAAGTCCACTACAACAACTTAAAAAAGAAGAATTAAACAAGGATGCACTTGACAATTTAGATATCATTCAACAAAATGCAACACGACTTACCGATCTTACCAACCAATTATTAGAACTGTCTAAACTCGAAGCTGGTAGTTTAG
>JABSSK010000497.1 GCA_013214265.1 Saprospiraceae bacterium
GCTCGAAAAAAGGCTCGACCAGCATCAACGACGATCCCGGCTAACGTTGCGTCGCCATACCGCTATGGCTGCCGCTGTACTTTTCCTGATTGGCTTTACCTTTCTGATCTCTTTTACCCTAGGGAAACAATCCGTTTTTCAAGGTGGGATGGTAGGCCCTGTTTCGGTGGTTGAATTTGAAGAACTATCCAGTGAAGACACGGATTTGCGATCGATTCAGGCAGTAGCGATAGCTCGAAAGTATATCCAGACCAATGACCATTATATTCAGGAAGGTGAATCCAATCAAAAATTACGCGTAAAAATGCAATAGGTGTGAGCCATCCTATTGCTCCTTTATATCGGTAAGGTGTTCTGCCCATTTTTCGCGCGAGATGGTATAGAATACGCATTCCGTATCATAGTACTTACCTGCATGATCAAAAGTAAGGCCCAGCTTTTCCATTACCCTAGTCGATGCTTTATTTGCTGCCATGGCCACAGATACCACCCGTTGCAGACTGTGGTTCGTAAATGCATAATCCAGTAACGCTTTTGCCCCTTCGGTAGCTAAACCTTTATTCCAATGCGTTTTCAGAAAGCGGTACCCAATCTCAATATCTTCCGTTTTGTTTAATGGCTTTAGGGCTATCCAGCCAATAAAATCACTATTGTCTTTATATTCAGCAATCCAGTAACCAAACCCATTTACCGATTGTTGGATGCGGCGCTTCAGATCAACTCTTGCTTCCGATATACTCTGGGTGCGACCATACGAGATAAAACGCATCACTTCCGGGTCATTTCCTAAGGCAAAAATGGATGCTAAGTCAGCATGTATGGGCATTCGTAGACGCATCCGATCCGTTGTAATCTCAGGTAGTTTCATTATTGTTCCGTTGACCATGTTTTGATGTAAGCATGTGCAGCTTTATCATCCTGCCAGCCAACTAATTCCATTTTACCGTATCCTTTATAGTGTAAGAACCATTCTTCGATGATCCGACGTGCTGCATCGTAATGGATCAAAAAATCATCAAAATGGGTGGCATTTATCACCCGATCTGTTACCAATGCTGGAACCCCGATAATCTTAATATCTGTCTCCCCATCATCTTTCAAATCCAAAAGACCAATGGGTATAAATTCCTGAATGGTACCAGCAGGTACGTTTGCACCTATGACTAAAGCATCCAAAGGGTCGCCATCGCCCCCCTTATTTACATCCATTAATGTGCCGGGAATAAAACCATAATTTCCTGGGTAAGGCAAAAAATCGATATAGCGATCAGCACCATTAATCTGGTCTGGCATAATCATGCCCGACTCTTTATTCCATTCATTCTTCAGATTAGTACCTGCCGGAATTTCTACTACCATCCGAATGCCATTTTCACCTTGCCATGACATTGCGGCATAATCCGGTGTGCTCACCGTGCAAGTAGTAAGTCCCCAAAGAATGGCTATGCACAACAGTAATGGTCTCATTGTATTGTATTAAATGCATAAAATAGGTTCCGCTAATATAAATAGATATGGCTATTAAGCAGGTTTTTATTTCAAGCGTAGGGGGTTGAGCACCAGATCTGCATCTAAAGGGTGTCGTTGGTATAAAAAAGAATCTGTTTCATCGAATCTGATGATCCCTTTTGCAACGGCCTACCTATTATGGTAGTCTTTAAACCCGTAAAACGCTATTAAAACTAAGCTTGATCATGAAAAAATTTGTCATTCTTTCCACTCTAATAATGACTTCACTCACCCTTACTGCACAAAATTGGTGGAAGTCCGAACGCGGTGCAGGACCTATTAAAGAAAAAAAAGTTGATGTGGCCAACTTTGATGGGGTTGAACTGGCCTTTAGTGGCAATGTATACATCCGTCAGGGTAAAACCCAAAAGGTGGAAGTTGAAATGCAGGAATCCTTATTCCAATACCTCAATACCCGTGTTCGCAATGGAATTTGGACTATTAAGTTTGACCGGAATGTTCGTACCCGTGATCGTGTAAAAGTATACATTACAGTACCTGATCTGCAACAAGTGTACGTAAGTGGTTCCGGAAACATTACAGTAGAAAGATTTTCTAGACTCCAGGATTTGGACCTCAAGGTAAGTGGATCAGGCGATATTGTCATGGACGTTGAAGCCAACAATATAACTGCTGCTATTAGCGGCTCTGGTGACATTACCCTAGAAGGCACCACACAATCCATTTCAACCCGTATTAGTGGCTCTGGCGATATTACATCCCACCGTCTGGAGGCTAAAGATGGTTCGGTAACTATCAATGGTTCCGGTGATGATTCCATTTTTGCGACAAACAACCTGGACGTTCGCATCAATGGTTCCGGTGATGTAGCGTACAAGGGGCGCCCCAGCTTAAGAGCAAAAACGTATGGCTCTGGTGATGTAGAAGCCATGTAGAATCCGAACTGAAGACACAGGGGTTTTCGTTAATAAAAACCCCTGCGTCCTTACCCTTCCTTTTAACTGTAAATCGTATTTTGGCCACTCAAATTGAATTACATGAAAAACGTGGTCATTATCGTGGTGCTGGGGTTCATGGCACTTAGTTGTCAGCCTACCCAATCAGAAGAACAAACTGATATTTCAGGGCCTAGTTTGTACGAACAGCTCGGAGGAACTTGGGAGACAACTTATATCAAAGTTGATGTTCGCTCGGCGGAAGGAAAGCCTGACTCTTCCTATCTAGTAGAAATTACAGAAGGGGACTGGGAGCGCGTTTTCCAGGTAAAACCTTACCGCACCTATTTCGCGGCCGATAGTACATTCCGGACTGTTCACCGAGGTATACAAAACGATATAATTAGTGAAGATAAAGGCTTGTGGAACACATTCGGCGATACGCTAATGCTCTTACAACCCGATGCTACCCTTCAGTTTAAGGTAGCGATCCGGAACGGAATGGGACATTTCACTGGCTTCGTTGATTTCGACGGTGACGGTGCCACGGATGATGCCTATTATACCATCCGACGCTTCGTAGGTGAGCATAACTACGAGTAGCCTGCCAATAGTTTTGTCCTGACGTTTTGTTTTTCGGCTTCCGCCAAAAATGCATTGTCCAGCGCAT
>JABSSK010000498.1 GCA_013214265.1 Saprospiraceae bacterium
GTCTCTAGTGAGTTTGAGAGCGAACTTGAGCAACTATTATTTCATCATTCAATGAACCTGCTTTTAACTTCTAGCGTAGGAACCATGCATGATCCCATTTTACCAAATAAGTTGTATCTATTTCTTGCAAAGACCCTATAAAAATAATCTCTTATTGGCCTTGGTAATATCTTAAATACTCTAAATAGGTGCCAATAGCCTGAAAGGTTTTTAGTAATTTCTATGGCGGCATCAGTTCTGAAATAACATGTATTGTCTTTAATAAGAAGAAAAGTATCAAAACCAACTTTTTCAACCTGATACTCAGCAATTAACTTCTGTGCAATATCACTTTGCATCGGAGTAAAAGCAAATACACCGTTGGGATCGTGCTTGATTATGAAATTTACTGCACCATTGCAAAAATTACATACTCCATCAAATATGATGATATAACGATTATTCATTGAACCTCTGAAATATAACAGTTTATTCATTAGAAAAAGCTCTTATTTTAAAATAGGCTTTTGGCTTATTTCATTTTAAATGAATATGGATAATCTTAACTTATCAGAAAATAAGTACAACTTTAATTTTAAGAGTAAACATTGATTGAAGTAGTAATTTTTAAGTTAGTTGAAAATTCAAAATCACAGGAAGTGGGTTCTAAAATATTATTAACATCAAGTATATTTCAAATCTGAATACTTCTGGCATATGTTTATCACTACCTGTGTTTTGTTAGGGTTATCGAACTAACGCTGTAGCGATTTATGAGCCATTCTGAAGCCCAAAAGGATGCTAAAAGTAAGTTTTACAACCATATCAATTATTTTTATTCCATGACCGAAATAACGTCAAGAGTTCCGACATATTTAAAATTAATTCACAACAGACCATGATGACTTTATGTTGAGGACTTACAAGCTTCTGGCGAATAATGGATGTCAAGTAAAGAGCAGAGAATCCCGGTGAAGTACAAAATGTAATCGAACGTATTGTAGGATTTCATATGAAACGAATACCTGTTAGCAAAGAAGTACAGGACTTCACGGCTCTAATGTAAATATTAAAGAAGAATACACCACACAAGAGATAATGCCGATATTCAAGAATGGCACACAAGCTCAATGAACATAAACGTTCAACAATTGATTATAATTAACAAAGATGGCAATCTACCTCAGCATTAATAGGACATACCAATCTCAAGGAATTAAAGTAAGTATGAAAGGTGGCACTTGGAACCCAACAAGACGAAATAGAAATATCGGCACCAAAAAAAGCGGATACTCTCAAAACAACAAATTAACCATACCTTCAAAATGGTGTGACTATCGAGTCTTCTGGGAACGTTTAACAAAGCCAGTAGCTTGTCCAATTGAAATCAAAGGGCATCAAATCACATTATTGGTCGAGCCACCCAAAGACGGATATATACATGCTTCTACACCACAAGACATCATCCGTGTACTAAATCTAATTCCACAAGAGCATATTGAAGAGATTGAATTGGTAGTACTACGCCAACCCAAGAAGAAAGAAGAGATCCTCAAGCCTGTATGGGGGCGATTTGTTTATTATGCGGACATAGGGAAATATCATGGTGCTGGGGTGTACATTGAATCAATGAAAGCTGAAACAACTTTGAAATGGGGGAATCGTATTGACCCATATGAAAGAAAAGAATTACAAGCATTGGAGTCTGAAGGACACAAAATAACAAAAGTTAAAAAAGGGTATGACATTAGAACTTCGGCAGAATCTATAAGGAATACACAACTTTTCCGAACATTACCACATGAAATTGGCCATGCCATCGACTACCTGAAAAACTCACTCGAACCTTCTATAAATGCCACCACCGAAGCAGAGTCGGATTATATCTCAGACAAATACAGTTCCAAACCTTCACATGATAAGGAAGAGTTTGCACATAGATATGCACGAGAATTTTATGCCAAGATGTCTTCTCAAGGACACTTACCCTTCAGCAAAATATTGAATAAAGAAAAACTTATTGAAATGAACTTAAGCCCAGAATGGTTTGGTTACTAGCAATACCTTACGATGGCCACTGACACAAATTAAAGTGAGCTTGCGACACGATAGCGTGACTTAACAAATTTTCTTAAATAAGACCCTTTTTAGAAATTTTCCACAGCAAAACATGACCTAGACAATTTGTCTAAGTCAGATCATTTCATGTGATTTTAGATGGGAATTAACTATTTTCCAGATAATTCCAAGGAAGATATTTTTCAGGATTCGCGATTACATTTTCCCGTTCACGTTGTAGGAAGTTGAAGTAATTAAAAAATATTAATGCCTGCTTTCCCTGCCGTCGCAATGATTGAAGTGATAACATCACTAATACTGGCACCCGATAACGTTTTGTATAACATCGCATTATTTCGATTTCTGATCTTGATTTTTAACTGCGCTTCCATTGCATTATTATCTAATTTTGCTCCTTCAAGTCGGCACAAGTTCGTTAATTCATGGTAGTGTTTGTTAAAATACTTGATCGCTACACCTAAACCGCTATTTTCTTCAACCGTATTATCTTTAAAGTGATCGCACCCCCATTGTTTGATTTCTTCCATTATGGGGAGTGAGTGTGTTTTATGATGGGTAAGCCTGTCTGTATCCGTCATATTTTGGGTTTCTTCATCAATTATCAATATTTGACTATAGCGGCCCAATATATGCTCAAATTCTTCACTAAAGTGGCTCAACACATCGTAAAATTGACGTCTTGCATGAGCATTGCAGAAACATAGAAAAATGATAACTCTTGATGGTTTGTTGCTGGGTAATGCGTCGCACATCAATAGTGGTGGTGCATTTTCCATGTTCCGTTTACTTAAAATGCTGTCGATGAATTCACCTGCATAACCAATATTTGTCTCGAATAGCACAATATGTTGGTTATCCATGGTGGTGGCAATAACACCAGAAGTATAAACGCCCGTTCTTAATCGTGTTTTGTCACTATTACGTTGCTTTTTGATAATGGATTTCTGGTCGAGAATTCGATTGGTAGTATCATCCAGATAATAATGCTTCGCATTAGCGGCTATTTTCATT
>JABSSK010000499.1 GCA_013214265.1 Saprospiraceae bacterium
AGTTTATTAGGTCGTGGCCTGCATTTGTCGTTGCTTTCCGCTTTTCAAAACCAATATGAAGGAGGGCAGGGTACTATCGACCCTTTACTAGTAGAGTGGAAGCAAAAATTAGTGAATGATATTACTTTTCCTGAAAATACGTTCTGGGAAAGTATAATCTCGATGCAACAAGAATTGACCACTATTTTAGCTGAAGACTGGACAATCTTGCAACCCGATGATATGATTACCTTACAAGCAAGACTACAGCAATTCAAAGCACCTGAAAACCATTCGATATCAGCAAATCATGGTACAGGAATGTCCCAATAACATGGTTTGGGATGGTGCATTTTTCGAAAATATTGGCTGTGATCATGTTACAGTGATGTCAGGTGTAAGCCTTTTTTAATGAATTAAAAAAAACTATATGGGAATTCTAGCCCTATCCGCTTTAGTGGTTGCCGGTACCGGTTTTATTTTATTTAGTCGGTCATTTACCAGTTTACGGGTGAATCAAAAAAAAGTACAACAAGATCTAACCCTTATGGAAAAGGAGGTACGGACATTTCTGACCGATCCGGTTTCTTTGCATAAGGATGACCTGGAGGTTTTGTCGTATAATGTCAAAGCTTTAAACCGAAAGTCACGCAAAGGGAAACGTCGAAGCGGGATTGTGACCTCGATTTTTGAAGAGCCTTTGGTAGGCTACAGTTTTTTGCGATATAATGCAAAAAATGCGCTAATGGTAGCTGTCACGAAAGAGCGTGTATTTTATTACTGGTTACAGGAAAAAGGCGTTACTGTTGTTATTGACGATCAGGTTGTAGGAACGTATCATCCAAAATCTGGAATACTTACTGCTCAGCGTTCTGGAAAAGAGATCGCCCAATTAGATAAAACCATCTCTGATCGAATTCCGGTACTTGTACAGGGTGAAGAACGAGCAAGTATGAAGCGATTCAAAGCATCTGACTTACTTCAACGAACTTTTGATTATGCTAGTTCTCATTTAACTAAGGAGCAAGAAGCCCTTTTACTTACTATGGTTTTATTTGAGGTCATTCAGCGAGAGATCTCCTAATAATTGTAATTAGATTTCGAAGAGAATTGGCTTTATATTCATTGTAAATCAGTTTATTACATCATTTTTGAAGAGAAAAAAGACTTTAGATTTCGGATAAAGGGCATTTCTCAAAATGCCATCATTTGCGCAATGCTTTGAAACTCACGAAATTTAGTGCTTACATGAGCGTAATATGTTTGCAGTTTTTGCAACATCTTGTTGGAAAGCTTGTTTTGTTTCTTTACTTAATTCAATGTAGATAGCATGAATCTGTCGAGGAAAGTCCACCTTATTATCTACCGCTTTCGCGAAAAAGGCTTAGAAGTATTTCTCATGAATAAAGCGGACAACGGGCTCTCTATTCCCTCGAGTGCAGGTAAGAATGATCAGGACAATATCTGGGAAGATGCAGACCGTTTGATTACGCTAGATCCGGTAGAACAAGAAAATGGACAAACAGAGGAAGCTTTTGCAGTCGAAGGCGAATACCATGATATTCCCAGCCTGAAGAAGATGTTGCTTGAGGACGCACAATTTGTAAAGGACCAGTTTGTTAGTATGGAATCGGGAACCTTTATCAGCGTTAAGGAAGCCTTCAAAAAGGTTCTACCTCATCAATATCAATTTCTAAAAGAGTTGAAGGATATCCTGACGGATCGTAACTCAGTGAAAGATTTATAATAGGTAAATATTAAGGAAATTACCTATTCTCCAAAAGACCAAGCCTTTTGGCAACTCAATACCCTCTGATCCGATCTACCTGATTAATTAAAGGATCACCTTTAGTTAATTTTCTATAGTTGTCAGCTATTTGTCTGGCAGCTGCTTCTTGATCTGTAATACTTGCGATATGTGGCGTCATTACAATCTCGGGGTATTCCCAAAACGGATGATTGTCGTTGGGGGGTTCGTCCTGAAGGACATCCAAAAAAGCACCTTTAATTATTCCGCGGTCCAAAGCCCAGATAAGGTCACCCTCTACCAGATGGGAGCCTCGACCTACATTAATGAGGTAACTCCCTTGCGGCATTTGCTGAAACAAGGTTCTGTTCAGAATACCCTTAGTTTGTTGGGTGAGCGGCAATAGGCAAATCAAACAATTAATTTGGCTGAGGAATAATTCTTTTTCGTTAGCAGATTCACTGTAACATGTGATACCCGGAAGGGTTCTAGGGTTGTTACTATAGCCAAAAACATCAAACCCTAAATTGTGAAGCGTTAGGGCTATATCAGCACCTAAGACACCCAGACCCATGATACCAATTCGCATAGGAACAGTTGAATGCTCATTGGGTGCCCATTTTTTTTGCTCTTTTAAAAGAAGTAACTCGGGCATATTTTTATGGAAATGAAGAATAGCTAACAACAAGTACCGCCGCATATCAATAGTCAGACCAGGATCAACAATACGCACAATGGGTACATCCGATGGTAAGGTTTCATCCCGAAGGATGTGATCGACTCCAGCACCCAATGAACTAATAAGCTTTAGCTTTGGCATGTCACGAGTAACATGTGGTGGGTGTTTCCAGATAACAATCATCTCAACATCCTCCGGACCTGGTATGTATGGATAGTCAAGTATTCGAACACCCGGTAATTCTCCCTGCAGGGATGTTCTCAAGATGCTGGTATCTCTTCCAGGACAAATAATTGCAATGGCCATAAATTTGTATTGATCAGTCGG
>JABSSK010000005.1 GCA_013214265.1 Saprospiraceae bacterium
CCTTCCCAGGGAGGTGTTCCGTCAATAGTCAGACCAAGGCTTCTAGCAGTACCGGCAATCATTTTCATACCAGATTCTACTGTAAAGCAATTCAAGTCAGGCATCTTGTTTTCCGCAATCACTCGTATTTGGTCCCAGTTAACGGAACCTACTTTGTTACGATTCGATTCGGAAGACCCTTTCTTCAATTTAGCTGCCTCTTTTAATTGCACTGCTGCGGGTGGTGTTTTAACGATAAAGTCAAAAGACTTATCCTTATACACCGTTATCACAACAGGTAATACTTGTCCCTGCTTTTCTTGGCTTGCCGCGTTGAAACGCTTGCAAAATTCCATAATATTTACCCCCTTAGCACCTAATGCGGGGCCTACGGGAGGAGCAGGATTGGCCTGACCACCTCGAACCTGAAGTTTGATAAACGTATCGACTTCTTTAGCCATTATCTTCAGTGTTTTGCGATGTCAATTTCAGTAAATCGTGTGGAAGCACCGTTTATGGATCACGCTAAACTGAAAAATATATATATAGTGTAACAGCTCCCATTTTTTTCATTCTGCTTTCGCAAAATGGCTACGTATCACGTAGACTTACGCCGTTTTTTCTACTTGGACGAAGTTCAACTCGACTTCCGTACCACGGCCAAAAATTTTCACAATGACCTTTAGCTTCTTTTTTTCTTCGTTCACTTCCTGAATATCACCCACAAATTCACTGAAGGGGCCATCTATGATCTTTACGGTCTCACCGATAATGAAAGGCTCAATCATAGCTTCGCCTGCCTCTTGTGACTCGTCAACTTTACCCAACATTCGATTGGCTTCACTTTCGCGCATGGGGATAGGATTATCTTTCCCCAAAAAATGAATAACATTGGGTATGTTAGCGATAGTGGTAATCATTTCACCTGAAAACCGTCCAGGTACAGCTCGGATAAGGATATAACCGGGGAGAATATTTCGTTCTGAAATAACCTTTTTCCCACTACGGATTTTGTAAACCTTCTCAGTTGGCACCAATACTTGTGTGATGACTTCAGTCCACTTGCTGCGGTCAACTTCAAGTTCAATACGCTCTTTAATCTTGCGTTCTTTCCCACTGATCACACGCAGTGAGTACCATCTCTTATCCTCTTCTGACATCTAACTGATTTTAGATTCCATAAATCAGATCGAGAACTGTGCGAGAGGCAACATCCATCAGAAAGATCAAAAATGCTAAGATCAAAGAACCTATGACCACAAGCACCGTGCTCTGCTGAAGATTAGCCCAACTTGGCCACGTTACTTTGTTGACCAACTCATTATAGCTCTCAATGATATATAACCTTACCTTATCCATGACAATCTTTATAAAGTAATTGCGAGTTATACCGAATAGTCGGCTTCATAACCCGCAAAAACCTGTTTTTGATGTGCACGGGCAGGAGGACTTGAACCCCCAGCCTACGGTTTTGGAGACCGTCGCTCTACCACTTGAGCTATGCCCGTGTGTCAAAAGATCAGATACTACTAAGAGTATCCGATCTTTTGCAACAATATTAAATATCTTCTGAACGAGTATAGCTTAGTCCAGAATCTCAGTAACCTGACCTGCACCTACGGTACGTCCACCTTCACGAATCGCGAAACGAAGACCTTTCTCCATAGCTACTTTGTTGATCAAGGTAACATTCAATGTTACGTTGTCACCAGGCATAACCATTTCTACACCATCAGGTAATGTAACATCACCAGTAACGTCAGTTGTACGGAAGTAGAATTGAGGGCGGTAACCGTTAAAGAATGGAGTGTGACGTCCACCTTCTTCTTTTGAAAGTACGTACACTTCGCATTTAAATGATTTGTGTGGCTGGACAGAGCCAGGTGCACAAATTACCATCCCACGCTTAATGTCGTTCTTATCAATACCACGCAGTAGTAAACCAGCGTTATCACCAGCTTCACCACGGTCTAGTATTTTACGGAACATTTCCACACCTGTAATAGTAGAGGTTAATGGCTTCTCTTCATCAGCCATCATACCAATGATCTCTACAGGATCACCAACATTAATCACACCACGCTCAATACGACCCGTAGCAACAGTACCACGACCTGTGATTGAGAATACGTCCTCAATCGGCATCAAGAAAGGCTTATCTACAACCCGTGTTGGTTCTGGAATATCTGTATCTACTGCAGACATCAATTCCATGATTTGCCCTACTGCACCCGCATCACCTTCTAGTGCTTTCAAAGCAGAACCGATAACAACAGAAGCGTTGTCACCATCAAATTCGTACTGATCTAACAGTTCACGAACCTCCATTTCTACTAATTCAAGCATTTCCTCATCATCAACCAGGTCAGCTTTGTTCATGAAAACAACAATCTTAGGTACACCTACCTGACGAGCAAGCAAGATGTGCTCGCGCGTTTGAGGCATAGGCCCATCAGTAGCAGCAACTACCAAAATTGCACCATCCATCTGTGCAGCACCAGTAACCATGTTCTTTACATAGTCGGCGTGACCAGGACAGTCAACGTGAGCGTAGTGACGGTTTTCCGTTTCATATTCAACGTGAGCCGTATTGATAGTGATACCACGCTCTCTTTCTTCCGGAGCACCATCAATGGCGTCGTAGTCTTTCTTTTCAGCAAAACCTTTCTCTGCCAGCACATATGTAATAGCAGCCGTCAGGGTGGTCTTACCGTGGTCTACGTGACCGATGGTACCGATGTTTACGTGAGGTTTCGATCTATTAAAAGTCTCCTTAGCCATCAGTATTAAAGTTTTGGATATAAAATGAGTAACTAACAAAAAGCATCCTAAAACGTGGAGCCAACGGCGGGATTTGAACCCGCGACCCCTTCCTTACCATGGAAGTGCTCTACCCCTGAGCTACATTGGCTTTCTTCGAGGTTGCAGGTTGCACTGTTGTGCTCATTTAAGTCAAGAGATTACCTCTTGAAACCATAACAACCTTTTGCATCAAACCGGCCTAACGAATGGTACTCCAATCATTTACCAACCTAGTAGCAAGTGCATCTTTTACATTCAAAAGAGCAAGCAAATAAATCTGCTTATACCTTATACTTGTCTGCAGAATTATAAGCTTTCAAACACACGTCTTGTTTCTTAAGTGAGCGGGAGACGAGACTCGAACCCGCGACCCTCAGCTTGGAAGGCTGATGCTCTACCAACTGAGCTACTCCCGCTTATTTAACCACTAATAAGTGGTTGTTGGTAATTCTTAGAAACAAGAATAGCTCGCATTCATCCGTATGGACTTCAACGAGCAGTGTGGGGGTGATAGGATTCGAACCTATTCAGACGTAGTCACCAGATTTACAGTCTGGCCCGGCTCTCCAACTCCGGCGCACCCCCAGGTGTCAAAAAAAATCAGAACAATTATGGAGCCAGCAGAGGGATTCGAACCCCCGACCCGCTGATTACAAATCAGCTGCTCTGGCCAACTGAGCTATGCTGGCATTACCTATCGAAAGCTAAGCAGCCATTTAGTCATGCCTTACACGTTTGTCATTAAGGCAAAACTACAACCGCTTTTTGAATAACGTATATCCTGTTCGTCTTTCATTTTGACACGTCTATGAGATCATTTTCTCAAAGCGATTGCAAAGATATGATCTTGCGAACAAACTTCAAACTGTTTGCCATTTTTTTTCAATTTACTTTGTAATGATGCAAAAAAGCAAAGATTACAAACCATTCAGCATCCAGTTGAGCGACGCAAATATAAAAACTGTATGGATTTCACATATAGCTTTTCAAAAAAAAGAAACCCGAAAGCATGCAAATACATGCCTTCGGGTCAAAAACCAGAAATGATAAGTGTTTATTTCCGATTTCGAATTTTGTGCTTATATCTTTTTATTTGCCTCTTTAAAGATTGTGTAATAGTGTCAACAGAAGCTTCGAAAGTTTTACTACTGGCTTTGGCCACCAAAACCTCCCCAGGCAGCATCAAACGAACTTCTGCAATTTTATCGCGAATTTGACCCGAATTTTCAAGCTTTAGGGTAACCCTCGCCTCACTAATCTTATCAAAAAAATGCTCCACTTTGCCCAATTTACGTTCAATGAATTGAGTAAGCTTTTGATCAGCCTTAAACTGTACTGCTTCGGTGTGCACTCTCATAGATCAAATTTTAAAGATTAAGAAATATATGATCTTCTCAGACCATCATTTGCCCTTTGGATGGGCCTGTTCGTAGACTTTCTTCAAACGTTCTATACTATTATGTGTATAAATCTGCGTTGCTGCCAGGTTGCTGTGGCCTAAAAGCGTTTTGACTGCATTCAGGTCAGCACCCATATCGGTAAGGTGGGTGGCAAACGAATGCCTCAGCGTATGCGGGCTTCTCTTCTCAAGTGTCGTCACCTGACTCAAATACCGTTTAACCACATTATAGATAAACTTTGGATAGGCAGGTTGGCCCTTATCCGTAATAATCAGAGCTTTGACCGTAGTCTCAACTACTTCTGCCCTGAGCTCTACGTATTTTATGATTACCTCCCTGACATGGTTACCAAAAGGAATGAGTCGTTCCTTATTCCCTTTACCCACTACTCTGATCACTTGCCCAATTAGATCGACAGCATTACCATCTAAGCTTAATAATTCAGCCCTACGCATACCCGTATGGTATAGTAGTTCAATAATGGTCCGGTCTCGATATCCCGAAAAGTCATTAGGCCAGTCCATCTCACCAAGAAGATGATGCATTGCATTTTCTGGAACAAATTCGGGAAGGTGCTTACCTGATTTTGGAATAAGTACTTTTGCCATTGGACTTACCGAAATGAACCCTTGCCGCAGCAAGAACCTAAAATAAGACTTAAGAACACTTAGTTTGCGGCGA
Organism: Saprospiraceae bacterium; assembly: GCA_013214265.1. Classification (GTDB taxonomy): domain Bacteria; phylum Bacteroidota; class Bacteroidia; order Chitinophagales; family Saprospiraceae; genus DT-110. Next base: position 4,863 of record JABSSK010000005.1, read on the forward strand.
ACACTAGATGCTGACATATCATCACCCAGTAATTGGATGACCCAAGACCTAATATGACGATGATTAACATCGGTAATACATTCAACTTGGTAATGCGCAAATAAAAATGAAAGAAACTGATTAAGATCAGTACGATAAGCAGTAAGAGTATGTGAAGAGAAGCGTTTTTCGTATTGAATATATTTCAGAAAAGAGGCTTCGTACATACACTACCATTTTGCTTTTAATCATAACAACAGATTTAGCTTTTGTATTGCCTACTAAAGGCAAAATTTTTCTTATATCTGCCGTTAATTATTACAATATACATGGTAGGTTAATGAAAAGCAATACTTGTAGACTAATTTACGGCGACGCCAATCTGGAAGGCTTTTACCACATGCATCTATCCGTAATTACTACCGATTGACTACCAAGTATCTACAAGTTAATTACCATGTTGACCAAATATCTACAGTTGGTCGTATTATTTATCGATTATGAATATTCTACCCTAATGAACGTGTAATACCCCAATTAGCCAATCACCTTCTTGGATCTTACTGCTGCCATCTTTTCATCAACCAAATTGACAAGTTTTCCCATGGATCTCAATCCTGTATCAGTTTATAAAACAAAAATCCATGCTTAGATATCTTGATCTAAGCATGGATTTTCTAAATGTGTAACAAGTTGTTTAGAATAGAAGGAAAAAAAGAACATTTACTTTAAGGTAATAGGCCAATTACCATACGGATACGCAGTTACTGAAGTTGCTGATTCTCCAAAGGTATTCGCCCAGTTTATCACCCACAGATTTCCATTGATCTCAGAGTCGATCGACCAAGTAACGCCAAATTCGTCTGTATAACCATCAACTAAAGAAACTTCTGTACATATATCCGTAAACTTTAAATTATGATCACTGGGTATAATTCGTCACCTGCACGCATCTCAACAAAAGACAAACCTATAGCTGACGTCATTTCAGCCGCCTTAACGGTGACGGTGACTGTTCTGAACCCATTGGAATTCGTAGTGAAATCACTAGCTGTAAACGTTTTAAACAAAATTGGACCAAACGAATTATCTCCATTTGCAGGATCATTGTCTTTATAAAACAGTTCCAGTTCATATGTGGTGACTAAATGTCCTTGCTCAGCATCAACAAACGCAACGGTGTAACTGTACGAAGAAGCACTTTCTGCTTTCAATAGATTAATGGATGTTGAGCGCAGATCCCTAACAAAACGAACATATGCTCCTTTCTCCCTGAATCAAAGGCTTTAGCAGGTGCCAAGTCCTCGATAAAACATACAGAAACGATACATAACAAAATTCCAGTACAGGTTGAAATGCTTCATGTATTCATTCTTTTACTTTTGCTGCTAACTCCAGCTACTAATTAAGCTAATGAGATAGGATAGTTATGAACAGCAGAGAATCTCATAATTCTTAGGGCGACTAAAGCCATTATCCCTAATCCGTATCTGTCTGTATTTTCAAGCATCATTCCATATAAGATCTAAGAAGTCGGCATATAAAGATTGCTGAAGAACAGATAATCCATACTAATAAGTTATCAACCCATTACGGAAACTTTATTCAACAATGATTTTTTGCGATTGGTTACCCACCCCAAACACATATACACCGCTTCCTAAATTGCCTAAATCAATTTGCTGGATGGTACTATGTATTGGTCCACTTTGCAGTTTCTGCCCTAATAAATTGTGCAGAGTCCAATTTTGGCCAATCGCTTTTTCGGGTACTTCCAGACTCATCCAGTTCCTGATTGGATTAGGAAATATTTTCCATTCATCTCGGTGTAGTACTTCTTCCGTAGAAACGGCCAACCCACAAAATCCTTCGTTAGGGTTTATTTCAATGAACCCTTTCGGGGAGAGATCTTTACCAATAAAGCCTGAAAAATCAGCTGCATATCGTTTCATCCTAAACGTCATATTATCATTTATCCCTAAGGTGGCACCCTGTGCTGCCCGCATACCCCGATTCAAAGGAGTTATATATTCCCAGACTACTTCTCCAGCAGGATTCAACTCGTAAGCATAACCCCATCTTCCTGCCATAAAAAGCCAATTACCATTGTTTAAAATTTGTATACTCGATACAGAACTGGAAAAACTCTTCGTGATTGTATCCGGGTGAATTCTCGTTTCTGATACCTCTTCTGGCCCATAGCGGAAAAGACCATCGGTAAATCGATAGTTCCAAGTAGCAGTATCAAAAGAAGGGCTGAACTTATGTGCAAAAGACTTAGCACCGTCTACTCTATTATTAAAGACAGCCATTTCCCCAAATCCAGGTTCTCCGGGCAGAGCGTTGGGTTTAGACCAATGTATATCGTGCTGGAAAAAAAACACTTTATTATCGAGGTTACCTTGGTTGTACGTAGCAGGATTGCCCCAACGATAAAGTAAATCACCACCTTTACCAGATTGGCCACCAAAAGAACTGGCCGCCTCCTCTTTAGTCGTACTATGATCAATAACCCAAATTTCATTGAAGTAGGGAACACTTAGAACAATATGATCTAAAACCGGATTATAAGCGATCCCGTTAATATGAAGCCAGTCAGGATGCCCGTCATGCTCATCATAATTCAGGTTAATCCGTTCTGAGTGGTTTGACACAACACCAAAATTATCCCTATCCCGATCAAAATCCTGAATCAAATGGTCCCATACATGCCACTCCCAGACCACACTATCCAGTACTGGATTCCACTCGAGTACCACTTCAGACCACACCTCGCCTTGGGGTAAAAGTACCGGATTACGACCTGCATTTATTGCTTCCGTGCTATCCTTGAGTGCCCAAGCAATCATCAGAATATTACCATTTGGTAATGGAGCAATATCATGATGTAACCGAAAAAGATCATTATTGAGGGTAAAAGAAGCCAGCAAATTGTTTTCCCAAGTTCGGATTTGGACAGTTTCACCACCACCACCAGCCCAGATCGGGTCCTGAATACTATTATTAGGTCTTTTACAAACTACGATGTTCCCATCCGGTAGTAATTCAACCGCATTCCCTGGACGGATGGAATCTGCATCCGTCCATTCCTGTATTAATTGCCCGCAGTTGTCAATTAAAAATATTGAAGATTGGTTATGTGGAAAGAACAGATTATACCCTTCCTCTACCTGACTGGGCTGGTGGCTGAGTAGTCCAACTGTATTCTGAGCTCTAACAGTATGAGCAACCAATAAAATAATAATGAATGTAAAAATGTGTTTCATCAGTTAGCATTTTTTAAAAGCAGATATAGAAAAGCCACACTCAGACAGGGATGCCCAAGCATGGCTTTTCGTTATGTTTATCTAGCTGAAGAATAGCCAGAAAAATTGAATATTACTTCAATGTAATTGGCCAGTCACCACTTGGATATTCAACTACGGATGTAGCTGATTCCCCATATGTATTTTCCCAGGCAATGGTCCAGAGGTTTCCGCTAATCGTAGAGTTGTACGTCCAAGTATCACCGAAGCTATCGATGAACCCAGTGAAAGAAACTTCTGTACATACATCTGTGAATGTCAGATCACCACCAGCGCTACCACCGCCGTAGCAAGCGTAAGAACCGAACGCCCAGTCACTAAACTTGTATACACCACCACCTTGTGCATCGATGGTAACTGTAGTTGTTTGATCAGGCGCACCACACCATATGTCAGTTGAAGTTGCAGCATACGATCCGGTCAAATCTGATGGGCAGTTACAGTTGAAAGTGATATCAAAAAATCCACGGAAAGCAGAACCATTAACGGTTGCAGAAGAGTTTTCTCTTCCGAACTGAGAACCATCCTGAAGAACTACTCGACCGTCGAGCGTAAACTCGTCACCTGCACTCAGTGCATCAAAAGTCGTACCTGCAGCTGCAGTCATTTCTGCTGCGGTAACGCTCACTGTGATTTCTTTAAGCCCTTTATCATTGGTAGTGAAATCACTTGGTGAGAATGATTTGAATACAGATGGACCGGATGAGTTGTCACCATTATCTGGATCGTTGTCATTGTAAATCAGTTCCAATACATACTCTGCAACAAGGTTACCTTGTTCGAGATCAACAAACTCAACGGTATAAGTGTACGAAGAGGCACTTTCTGCTTCCAAGAGGTTAACTAAAGTTGAACCTTGGTCACTCACGAAACGAGCATAAGCTCCTTTGCCCGCCGAGTCAAAGGTGATAATCGGCGCCAAGTCTTCGTCTACACATCCTGACAGGATGACTAACAAGGCCCCGATAAAGGTTGAAATTTTTAACTTATTCATTTTATGAACTGTTTTCGTTCAACTGCCGCTAATGAATGTCCTTCATTAAAGGACAATATTAACGAGCAGGGAATTATATTTTAATAAAGATTGGTAGAACCATCATCCCAGAATACACGATCTGTGAGTGTTTTCTGAGTTGCATTCGCGTTACGATCAACGTGTACAGCAGGCAAGAAGAGTGAGCGCGCAAACGCACCAACTTCTGGCTGTAAACCTGGCTGAATCTTAGCAGGATATCCTGTACGACGATACATATTGTATGCTTCCAGACCATTACCCCAAGCAGCAAGGTAGTACTCCATAATGACTACTGCTAAACGCTCTTCGTTACTGCCGGCAGCATCGTACTGACCTAATACGTAAGCAACGTAAGCATCAACATCACCACTACTGGCTGCGTATCGTTCTTTTACAGTACTTGAACCATTTCTATCAGTTACCGTGGTTGCCATGGTAGCTGGAACCAAAGACTCAAAGCTAAGTACTTTTGCCATAGAAGCACGAATACCCGCCTCTAGTTGTGTTCTGGCATCATCACTAGTACCCAATGTCAATGCTGCCTCTGCTCTCATAAAGTGCGTGAATGAAGAGAGGAACAAAGGAAGGATACCCTGACCTAAACCACCAGAAGTACCACGCTGACGCGTATCTTCATACTGATCATAGTCAAACTGACCTCCTCCAGGATACAAACCATAAGAGGTACGTATAGGGCCATCTGGTGGAATACCTTCTCCATTAAGGTGATCCCTTCCGGAGTATCCACTACCAGGTACTACACAGTAAGGTAAGTTTGGATCTACAGCAATAACATGATCAGGCTTTGCGGACTGATCCGGCAGGATAGAGTAGAAGCAAGAATAAGTTGTTGCATCCTGAGCCTGCGCATCTTCCACTTTCTTGTAGAAGTAGTAGCGAATTCGTGGATCTTCGAGACGAGCTCCATTGTCTTGTAGCTTGCTAGCATGTAATAACCACATGTAATAGTTACTCAAGTATGGCCCATCACCAACTTCATAGTGGCTATTGTAAAATGGGTGACGTGAGTTCGGGTTGTTACGCTCCGTTCCATAACGAAACTGGAAGTCTTCAGAAGCGTCATCAATCAAATTGGAACTTAACAAAGCAGACACTGTTGATCCTGCAGATCCGTCAACTAAACGCGTATTGATGGCTGCACGCAACTTCAATGTATTAGCTGCTGCAATCCAGTTATCCGCATTACCACCATAGAACAACTCGACAGCAGGTGAACCAGCAGAGGTCCCTGTCAATTGCCCAATTGCATCATCAAGCAAAGAAATGGCATTTTCGTAAATGGACGCACCGTCTTGCGAAGTTGGGCTAATCACGTCTGTTCCCTGGCCAGCCTCAGCCAATGGCACATTACCTAACAGGTCAACTAAAGTCATAAGCGTATACGCTTTCATAATTTTAGCAGAACCAGCGTGAATATCAAATACCCCAGGAGACTGATCCGTAATGGCTAAAAGTGCATCAATATCTGGGAATAAATCCGCATAAGCATTGAACCACAAGCCATTTAATGTAGTCGGCGAAGTAACTGTCTGATAGAGGAAGTCACCAGCATGATACATCCGGGCCATCGCACCAGGCGTACCCTGGGAACTAGTAAAGACATTGCGGAACTCCAACTGGATATTGTTGTACAAATCGTTCACGCTTGCCTGATCAGGAGCCACCTGGTTGGGGTCTACCTGAAGGTCTAAGTCGGTCATTTCGCAGGCGGTAATCCCCCATGCCAGGACCAAAATTGAAATATATTTTAATAATCTCATTTTAATTTTTTTATGCTTCAATATGTATTTAGACAAACTTGTCTAAACGATTGAATTTAGAAGGTTACGCTCAACGCTACACCATACTTCTTCACAGTAGGAGCTGTACGGAAGTCAAAACCACGACCGTTACCAACACCTAGTGATAATACCTCAGGATCAAAGTTGATTCCCTCAGGGAAGTTAGGTGCATTGTAGAATAGGTTTTCACCAGAGATCGTTAAACCTACACGACCAAATGGCGTTTTTTCTAACAGACTCTGTGGCAAAGCGTATGATAAAGAAACTTCACGCAGTCTGATAACCGTTGCGTCGAATACACCCCCTTCGTTTGCGAAGAAGTATGCACGGAAGAACTGGTCACCAATGTAACCCTGAATGTCGTTAGGCGTACCATCAGCATTAACACCAGGCATGATAAGTGGTAAGTTTCTATCAACATCCGTATCCGTAGTATTACCACGAGCCATCAAGGCCTGTACAGTAGATGAGAAGATGTCACCACCATCGATATATTGCCACTGGAAGCCAAAGCTAAATCCTTTGTATGAGAAGTTGTTAATCCAGTTCGCTTGGAAGTTAGGCTGTGGATTTCCAATTGGAGTCAAGTTAGAAGCACCAACGTAATTACCATTACCATCAACAAGCAATTGGCCATCGATTCTTTCGAATGAGCTACCCTGCATAATACCGTAAGGCTCACCAGGAATAGCATAGTTACCTAAGCTTCCACCAAATCCGGCGATCTGAATCTGATCAACACCTCCTTGAATTTCTTCAACAGTACCAACGTTCTTGGTATAGTTCAATGTGAAGTCCCACTGGAACTCACCGCGGATAGGCGTGATGTTCAAACCCAGCTCAATACCTTCATTCTTAACGGTTGCACCGTTAGTTGTTGTATTGGTGAAACCTGTAGCAGGATCCAAATCTAAGTCGATGATCAAGTCAGAAGACGTCTTGCGGTATACAGATAAGTCAACTCCGATGCGGTTGTCAAGGAAACGAGCTTCCACACCAGCCTCAAGTTCCTCGTGTAACTCAGGCATCAGGTTTTGGTTACCCAAACGGTTTGAAAGTGTATTAGAGTTCAAACTAGTTCCTCCATTAGATACAAACACATTGGTAGCAGTACCTAACACAGTACGCGTTTGATAAGGTCCTGGATAACCAGCAGAAGTACCATAACCTACACGTAGCTTCAAGTAGTTAATGATGTTGTTGTTTGTGATCGCAGGGAATGCGTCAGATGCAACAAACGATAAACTAGCAGAAGGATACAGAATAGAACGGTTCGCTTCTTCTAAAGTAGAAGTCCAGTCATTACGTGCCTGAACATTCAAGTATAAGTAGTTACGGAATCCTAGAGAAGCCGTAGCGTAAACACCTAGTGTATTTTCTTCAGCAGTTGAAGAGAAAGAATTGTGGACAGAGAAATTGTTGTGCGTAAATAAATCATACACAAACTGCTGCGTAGAGGTAGTTCCTAAGAAATCACGCACTTCACGACGGATGTTGGTACCAACAATACCATCCAAAGCGAAATCTTCACTTAACTGGAAGTTATATGCCAAGTTCAATACTTGGTCTGTGATGCGGTTCTTACGCTCAGAAGATGACATCAAACCATCTGGGTTTCCAGATCCACCTTTGTTTTTCTGTCTGCTTTGTTGCTGAGAGTATTGGTCAATACCTAAACGATACAGAGCGTTCAACCATGGCGTGATTTCGTAAGTCAGCTCAATGGTACCAAAGAAACGCTGTACTGTCTCGAAGTCAGCAGCGTTGTTCAGGAACCAACGTGGGTTTTCAATCAAAGAACCACGACGATAGTAGATCGTGCTACCGTCAATTGGGCTTTGGTAAGGCAGACCCATCAAGTCCATTGAACGTGGTGTAAATAATAACGCAGCAAATAGACCGTTACCTGAACCACCAAATGCTGGGTCAGTCATCGGTACACGACGATTTGAATTTGCATAGTTGAATGTACCTTTAATACCAAGGCCATTATCTAATTTAGAATTCAAGCCTAATCCGAAGTTGTGCTTACGTAAGTAGTTGGAAGCATCACCTCCACGCATTTCGTCTAGCTTAGGCGTAAAACCTTCGTCATCTAGGTAGCTGTAAGTCATTGAAACAGCAGTATTCTCACCAACTTGATTCTGGATAGCAATAGATGTATTTGTAGTCACACCAGGATCTGCGAAGAAGTTTTCAACGCTCTTGTATGGCTGGTATACATAATCAGCATCGATGAACTGAGGTACATCGTCGCGATATTGCGCCTGATCGTAAGGGTGAGTAATTAATACCTGACCTTGCCCATTCACTCCACGGAAGTTAGAACCGTTAGAAGAAGGATTGGAATCAGCAAAAGCTGCGCCCCAGTTAGAGAAGAACCAACCAAAACCGGCGTTGAAACCGTTACCAAAGGTATTTTGGTAATCCGGTAGGTTAGCTACCTCGTTGTAGGATAAACTCTGGGTAACAGAAACTTCCATCTTCTTGTCTAGGTTAGCTCCTGCGTTACCGTTCTTAGTTGTAACCAGGATCACACCATTACGTCCTGCTTCCCCGTAAAGTACGGTTGCAGACAGACCTTTCAGGATAGAAACTTCAGAAATGTTGTTAGGATCTAAATCAAGAAAACGGCTGGAAGCTGTCGCACCACCTGCCGCGAAACCCTGATCGTTGTAGGTCGAGGTGTTAAAAGGCTGGTTGTCACCGGTAATGGATGAGAATCCACGGATAATAATGTTGGTACCCGTACCGGCCATACCGGATGTTTGCTGAATATCCACCCCGGTAGCTTTACCGCGAAGGATACGAGCTACGTCAGCTTCCTGACGTCCAGCAATTTGCTCCGTGTTCAGTGTTGATACACCGTAACCAAGGGCCTTTTTCTCTTTTTTGATACCTAAACCAGTTACAACGACTTCAGAAAGAGTCTCAGCAGATTCAGCCAGAACCACATCAACTACATTTGATGCGCCCAACTCAACCTCTTGCGTAGTGTAACCCGTGTAGGAAAAGACCAAAACGGTAGAACCATCAGGAACGCTTAACGAGTAGGTACCGTCTAAGTCGGTAACCATACCCGTAGAAGTTCCTTTGACCAGGATACTAGCTCCGATCAATGGCTCGCCGCTTTCATCGGCTACTGTACCACTAATAGTTCTTTGGGCCATTGCGCCAACAAGACCAAAGACTACTAGTGCAACCACTAGTAAGTGCTTTTTCATACTAATCCAATTTTATTACGTATTTAAAGTGAAACTGCTAACAAAGCTATAGTCTTTTCTAAAAACTTGATAACATTCTTTTAACTTTTTCAGATCCGAAACCATTTAATACGGATTCTCTCTTTCTTTTGGGGCTTTTCAAAAACAGCATACTGGGGGGACGGAGTGTTCCATTATCCATTGATAGTGAACTCACTACAGTTAATAAGTGGAAAGTAAATACTTTTGTAAATTTTCGATATGAACAGATTTTTTCAAATTCATTCTACTTAGACAAAATCGATTGGTTGGAATTATTAATTTTTTGTTAACGGTGGCAATATTCAAAAAAAAGGTTTTTTATCCTAAATCTTAGCCAATTTTTCTATGTTAATTTCTATTCCAAATTTTTCTTCGCTGAAAACACAAAAACAAGAATTTTTTTTGGCGTCCACCAGCACTCTTTGCTAGTAGTGCGGCCAGTCGTGTTTAACAACTTCTTAACAAAGCAGGCACCAATTTAACGAATGCTGGACTATTTCCGCTGCCTTTTGTTAAAAATAAATTTTTCTTTTTACACAAAAACTAAAAATTGCATTTCTCAAAATTCTAGGAAAACCAAACCTTTTACCTTGATTTTAAGGGTTTTCAAACAATTAACCACCATACTAAAAGTATGTTCAAAAAAATGGAAGCCTTTAGTCTTAAATATGCCCTAATACCAATCTGTTTAGACGCTCTGGCAGCGCGATAAGTACATTTGAATGGTATTTTTTAACCCAAAATACAAGGCATCACAAACCAAAGCGTGACCGATAGAGACTTCTAAAAAGCCGGGAACTTTCGTCACATAATACGCTAGATTATCCAAATTTAAATCATGGCCCGCATTCAGTCCAAGGCCAAGATCCAAAGCTTTTTGAGCAGCAACTACATGTGGCGCTACTGCCGCTTCTTTGTTATTTGTAAACTGTTCTGCGTAGTGCCCAGTATATAATTCAATTCGGTCAGCACCAACGTCCAGAGCCCCTTCCACCATGGCTGGGTCAGGATCAAGAAATAAGGAAACCCGAATATCTTTCGCTTTGAACCGGCTTATAATTTCAGTCAAAAAAGCTTTATGCTCTATAGTATTCCATCCTTCACTGGAGGTCAAAGCATCCGGAGCATCGGGTACTAATGTAACTTGATGGGGAGGGTTATCCAGCACCAACTCCATGAACCGTGGTGTAGGATTGCCCTCAATATTAAATTCTGTGGTTACTATATCCTTTAGTTTTGGAATATCGCTGTAACGGATATGGCGCTCATCAGGTCGGGGGTGTACCGTAATACCTTGGCCACCATAAGCTTCGCAATCTTTTGCAACCTGTATCAGGTTGGGGAAATCCCCGCCCCTAGCATTTCTGATTAGAGCCACTTTATTCACATTTATACTTAAACGAGTCATATATTTTTGATTTTAGCGGAGACAGCACGGAGACAATAAGCACGAATATGCAAAAATTACTATCTTCCGTCGCAACAAAATTAGGTGCGTATATGCTACCATTGGACAAACCAGAATCACCGCCAGTGGTTCATCAATCTCTCGTATCCTTTATATTTTTCTTGGTTTTAGCAACCTTAATCGGTGCGCTGATTGGAGGCTTATTGGCTTTTTCAATCGGTATGCTTATGGGTATAGATATCTCCTCAATGTCCGCTCCCAATGAGAACACCCTACCGATGAGAACCTTTCTGCGATTGAGCAATCTAATCAGCCATCTATTCACCTTTACTGTTCCCGCTCTTATTTTAGCTTTTATTCTTTTTAAAAAACGGTTGTGGAAGCAGTTGGCTCTAAATAAACCGCCCACACTTAGGCTCTCCATTCTTGGTATATTCTGGGTGCTTATTTCATTCCCATTCGCTCAACTTCTATATTGGCTAAACCAGCAATTACCTTTACCCGGTATATTCTTAGAGATGGAAGACTCAGCCACCCAACTACTGGAAACCATCATGACCATGAATTCTAGTGGTGAACTCCTTTTAAATATCATAGTCATTGGCATTTTACCTGCTGTCGGTGAGGAGTTAATCTTCAGAGGATTACTACAACGCAAGCTAGAGAGCAGATTCTCTCCGGTCTGGGCCATCTGGATCACAGCCTTTATTTTTTCTGCAATCCACTTCCAGTTTGCTGGATTTTTTCCTAGGATGTTACTTGGTGCCTTATTAGGGTATCTTTTCTTCTGGAGTCAAAACTTATGGGTACCTATCCTTGGACATTTCTTTTTTAATGCATCACAAGTTACAGCCCAATATGCGTTTGGGGACCAGCTCGAAAATCTGGACGTCGAAGGTTCTATGCCTGCCCCATGGCTAGGAGGTGTTATTTCTTTAGTCATACTCTTAATCATAGCACGTTTGTTGTACCACCAACGTATAACCCCACAATGATTTTAACCAAAAAATAATTTAGTTATTTGGTTCCTCCCGGCTATGCACTAAACAGGGTTCGTATCATGTTTTCGAACCCTGTACTTTCAAAAAGAACCATTTCGCTTAAAACAATCAAAACACAAAAAATACCTACTTTGGACACCTGAACGAACAACTATGGATGGATTTGGCACACGTGCAGTTACTGCTGTTATTTTTGTATCCGTTATGCTCATAGGCATCTTGGGTGGGCTCATACCCTACGTTGTCTTATTCTGCGTATTATTATTTTTATTGCTGAAAGAATACTTTGGTCTAGTACTTAGTGAAGATCAAAAGTCATATCCAGTACGAATGTGGTTTGGTTTGATTGTGGGAATATTCCCCTATTTTGGGCTACTAGCCGAAAGGATGGAATGGTATCAGGCTTCGTGGATATTTGCTTTACTGCTATTTTCTATGGTGCTGTTTCTCTTATTCATGATCGAACTATTCAGTAACTCCCGCCAACCCTTTCAAAATATAGCTTTCATTTTTTCGGGCTTTATCTACATAACCCTTCCTCTATCCCTTTTGCATCTTATCACCATCCATCATGGTGCTTATCAACATCGGTTTATCTTAGGTATCGTCTTATTGATCTGGACCAATGATACCGCAGCCTATCTCGTTGGTTCCCGACTTGGCAAGCACCATCTTTTTCCGCGAGTATCACCCAAAAAAACGTGGGAAGGTACAGTCGGTGGGGCACTATTTACCATTCTAGCAGCTTGGGGTATGTATGGGCTCTTCCCTTCTTTCCCGCTGGCAGGTTGGATAATACTAAGCCTAATTATTGTTTTTTTTGGTTCTATAGGTGACCTTATCGAATCCATGTTAAAACGCAGTATCCAAATTAAAGACACGGGAAATGTTTTGCCCGGGCATGGTGGCTTACTGGATCGGTTCGACTCATTTTTGTATTGTATTCCTTTCTCTGTAACTTTTATTCTTTTAGTAGAATCCAATACCCTAAACATCTTTTAAATAACGCTCAACCTCTTTTTAAATACACAAATAGCAAAGTAATTCCCACCATATAGAGGTAATGCTATACTTTTGTAGAAACTCAATAAACTTATGCGCATCCATCCTGAAGGTAAACCATTCATCATTTATTCTTTCCTCACCTTAGTTTTAATTAACATTGTATTTTCACTTGGTATTCCTTTTTTCCTCTTTTTCCCCTTCGTAATCATCTCATTGGTTCTTTTCGTCTTTATTATTCAATTCTTCCGAAATCCGGAAAGGCTAGTGAATACAGACCATAATGCCATAATCTGCCCAGCAGATGGTAAGGTGGTTGTCATCGAAGAAGTTGAGGAAACGGAATACTTTAAAGATCGAAGGATACAGGTATCTATTTTCATGTCTCCACTAAATGTGCATATTAATCGGGTTCCTGTTACTGGAAAAACAAGGTATGTTAAATACCACCCGGGAAAATATCTTGTAGCCTGGCATCCCAAAGCCAGTACAGAGAATGAAATGGCTACTACAGTTATTGAAGATGAAACCGGTAGGCCCGTATTGATTCGTCAGATTGCCGGTGCTATGGCCAGAAGGATTATCACTTACCTGCAAGAAGGAAACCCTGTCCAAAAGGGACAAGAGTTAGGTTTTATTCGATTTGGCTCAAGAGTGGATGTTTTACTTCCTCTAGATGCCAAAATAGCTGTAAAGCTCAACCAAAAAGTAAAAGGCAATAAAGACATAATAGCGCACTGGTAAAGCACTTTGGGGGTAATCCTTTTTTCGGGAAACCCAATTTAACGTTCTTCCCAGACTACCTGTCCTGTTTGGTCGATGTAGGCCCACCGATTATTTCTCTCTACCCATGCCAGCCCGTTTTTAAAAGGACGAGCCCGGTCATATTTAAAAGGAATGCGAGGGGTCCCTGATGTGTCAACATATCCCCAGAACGACTTTTTTCGCACCTGTGCCAATCCCTCCGAAAACAATCCGGCATCTTGATAAGAAAACGGTATAACCACATCGCCAGACGTATTAATAAAGCCAAAACCTGCTGACTTTTTTACAGGTGCCAGACCATGGCTAAAATCTCCAACTTGTTCAAACTGAGGCGAAATCACTACAGCACCTTTTTCCGAAACAAATCCATATCCACTTCCCCCACTAATAATAGCCATACCTTCAAAAAAAGTACCGTTAGTAATAGTCTGTTCGTAAGGAAACTGGGGCGGAAGCAATACTTGACCACTTGTGTTCACTAATCCCCATAAGCCCTCATCTAAAATTACGGAAAGATGATTCTTCTGAAAAGCAAAAGCCTGCTGATAAGGCAACTCTAATTGTGGCGTTCCTGACTGGTTAATAAAACGAGTCAACCCTTTATACCCTACCGGTGCCAAGCCTTCTGAAAAGGGCCCTGCCCATTGAAAAGATGGGGCAATAACCCAATCGTTAGTTTTATCGATATATCCGAACTGCTGGTATAAAGCAACCGCAGCCAAGCCTTCACTAAAATCACCAGCCTGCTCGTATTGCACCGGGATCATTAATCGCCCTCTTGTATTGATATAACCCCAACGAGAGACCAACTGTACACGCGCCTTTTCTTCTTCAAAAACACCTACATAATTGAAAAAGTGCTTCATTAAAAGCCTACCCATGGTATCCATCGGCACCAGCTTATTATTAAGACGGATACGGGAAAAACCATGGTAGAAGTCTTCCGCCTCGTAATACTGCGGTTCGATAACTACCGTTCCAAATCGGTCCATAAAACCGAATTTACCTTCCTCCCGAATTTTAAAAAGGGTCAATTCCATAGCCTCAAGTGCTTTTGGCACAGGCTCGAAGATAACCAAAAATATGAGCAGAACAGGATAGAGTTCTGCCTATACCTACATCTTACTTAAAGACTTTAAGTCGAGCGCATTTATAGCTTTCCTTAGATCTTTTTCTGATACGTTATTTCCTTCAATACTAATGATGAACCGGTCGTCAACGAATAGGCTGATTTGCCCCTCCTCCCGCCGAGAGTCATATTTCTCAAAAGCAGGATACCCATTGATTTCAGTGGTTCTTTCGTAACCATGTTCTGTTTCGCTATCCATCTCCAAATCGGTCCAAGCAGCCATAGTTGATGTTAGCATTCCAATACCTGCCACATCGACAATAGAAACGTCAAGTGACTTATCTCCTCCTTCATATTCCGCCTCTGCTACTGAAAAATTAAAACCCAACATTCCAGTCTTTCGTCCTTCATTTTTAACTTGCTTCATTCCAGCAATTTTCTGGGGCATCTGCTTTTTTAACAGCCTAAAATCAACTGCTTCCATTGCTTCTCCATCCTCATCTTTTGTAGTAAGTGCATCTAATAACTTACCCATGGATTCTTCTAATCCATCCGAATTAATTGTAATTTTTGAATCCCCATCACTAATAGTAATTCCTTCATTTTCTTCTTCTACTTTTGCTTCCTTCTGAGGATCATCATACCCCCCAGAACTAAAACAAGAAGTAAGCAAAAGAGAACAAGCTAATAACAACATAGATACGGATTTCATAAGCATGTATTTTTTAAATTAATTTTTCACTAAAAATAGCCTACATCAAAAATTTTCGACGTAGGCTATCTAGTGTTCGAAGTATGAAAATTATCACTCCGCTTCGGACGATGAACCTTTCTCAGGGCGCATCTGAGGAAAGAATAATACTTCCTGAATACTTTCCTGATTGGTAAGCATCATAGTTAGTCGATCGATACCAATACCTAATCCAGAAGTTGGAGGCATCCCGTATTCTAATGCCCGCAAATAATCTTCATCTAATGCCATTGCCTCTTCATCGCCACGTTGTGCCAAATTAAGCTGATCCACGAAGCGTTCTCGTTGATCGATAGGATCGTTCAACTCCGAGTATGCATTAGCAATCTCCTTACCATTCACGAAAAGCTCGAACCGCTCAACCAATCCAGGTTTGGATCTGTGCTTTTTTGCTAAAGGAGTCATTTCGATAGGATAATCTGTAATATAAGTTGGCTGAATAAGGTGGTCTTCCACTTTCTCACCAAAGATTTCATCAATCAGTTTACCCCTACCCATTGTTTCATCGATTTCAATATGCCATTGTTTGCAAAGCTGGCGCATCCCATCTTCATCCAATGTACTGATATCAACTCCAGTGTATTTTTCAATGGACTCATACATTGATAACCGTTCGTACGGTCCCGAAAAATCAATCTCATGCCCACCAATCTGGGCTTTAGTAGTTCCATTTACATCTTTAGCAATGTACTCCAGGCAATCTTCTACCATTTTCATCATCCAGTTGTAGTCTTTGTAAGCTACATAGATTTCCATCGAGGTAAATTCAGGATTGTGCGTCCGGTCCATTCCTTCATTACGGAACATCTTACCAATCTCATAAACACCATCAAAGCCTCCAACAATTAATCGCTTTAAGTACAACTCGTTCGCGATACGCATGTAAAGTGGCATATCTAGTGTATTATGATGCGTAGCAAAAGGCCTCGCTGCTGCCCCCCCATGAATAGGTTGGAGTATGGGTGTTTCTACTTCCAGCCATCCGTTGTGGTCAAAAAATCTGCGCATCGCTGAAATCACCTTAGCTCTTTTAATAAAAATGGCCCGGTGATTAGGATTAACTGTTAGATCAACATAACGCATTCGATAACGCAATTCCGGATCAGTGAACGCATCGTAAATATTCCCTTCCTTATCTCTTTTTACGACTGGAAGCGGACGCAAGGACTTACCCAAGAAGGTAAGTGACCGCACATGGATCGACACTTCACCGGTGCCTGTAACAAAAAGCTCACCTTGCACACCAATATAATCCCCTATATCGAGGAGCTTAACTAACTTTTTATAGCGGTCCTTGTCCGATTCTGATTCACCAAGTTCGTTTTTCCCGATGTACAATTGTATTTGGCCATAGCCATCTTGAAGTTTCGCGAATGGGCCCCTTTGCCCCATGAATCGGCCTGCTAAGGTCACTTCTTTACCTGCATATTCCTTTAACGCCAATTCTTTTGCTTGAGCAAAAAAAGCATCTAACGTGGTAGGTTCTTTTTCCCACTCAGCCGCAAAGGTAACTTCCTCCGTGATTGAAAGTCCTTCGGATAGAGAATCATTTGCCAAAAAAGCACTTGCTTTACCCCTCGACTTAAACATTCCTTCCACCACCTGTAAACTGTCAGCCGCATCTAAGCCATTAACCTTTTGTAGCTCTTCTACCAATTGATCTTTAAAGATAGAGGTAGTCATTTCAGATGTTCTGAAAGAACGCTCAAAGGTTTCAGCAGGAAATGGATTGAAACCCAATGCCTTTATTTTTTCTAGGTTTTCTCTACGGATTAACTCCTGATCCGACAAAGCCATACTTTTTGGATTGTTTTATTTCAAAAATACGTAGCGTACAATAAATTTGAGCCAAAATAAACTTTTCAATGATATAACAGAATACCCAAACCATAATTTAATGTAACCTATGTAGCTTATCGCCTCTTTTTAATTGATCAGGGAACAACTTTTTTCATTTTATGTTGGTGACCATAATAAATAAATTGTAATAGCAGGAATCTCATGCTTAAAATTGCATTCTCACCTATTTACAAATATAAGCTACCTGAAAAGCATCGCTTCCCTATGATTAAATACGAATTGGTGCCTGAACAGCTATTATACGAGGGTACCATCACGGAACAAAACTTTTTTTACCCACCCCAATTACCAGAAGACATTTTACTTTTAACCCACTCAAAATCGTATTGGGACCGACTTCGTAACCAGCAACTAACCCGTAAAGAAATTAGAGCCATCGGTTTTCCTATGTCCATTCAGTTAGTCATACGTGGCTTACATATTGCTAATGGCACATTACAATGTGCATATTATGCAATGCAACACGGTATTGCAATGAATATTGCAGGGGGTACCCATCACAGCTTCCGATCTCACGGGGAAGGTTTTTGTGTGTTTAATGATATTGCAATAGCAGCAAATGCGCTACTACATGCTAGAAAAGTGAAAAAAATCTTGGTTGTTGACTTGGATGTTCATCAGGGAAATGGCACTGCGCACCTATTTCAACAAGAACAAAGGGTATTCACCTTCAGTATGCATGGTGCCAAAAATTACCCCACTCGTAAAGAACAATCCAATCTGGACATTGGCCTGCCCGACGGAACACCCGATGGTCCTTATCTGGATATATTAAAAAATATCCTCCCCCAACTCTTCGACCGTATTCAGCCTGATATCGTTTTTTATCTCAGCGGTGTAGATGTCCTCTCATCAGATAAACTTGGCCGCTTAGGTTTAAGTATTGGAGGCTGTAAAGAACGGGACAGAATTGTTCTCGATACATGTAAAAAAAATGGTGTGCCGGTAGCGGTCAGTATGGGTGGAGGATACTCTGAACGTATTGCCCATATTATTGATGCCCATGCCAATACTTTTCGAACAGCGCAGGACATCTTCTTTTGATGTCTTCTGAAAAGAAAAAAAGTCGCACTTGATATAGTGCGACTATCAATAATAATCCCATGAACATATCCAAAATAATCTTTCTTAAGGGCGGTGGTATTGAAGGTTTTTCTTCGAAATACCTCCGCTTTGTTTAACCAATTCCAAATCTTTTGTTCACCGATGGTTACCTAAGCCAATGGGAACAAAAGAAAGTATCTTTACATGGAATTAAAAGTTTGATGCGTCCCGGTTGTCCGGGACGATCAACCACAATAATTATAATCCCATGAACATATTCTTTTATAATTAGTGTATCACTTTCAATACACTTGTGAGCTTTACCTATGTCTCACAGTACAAATATGCCATCTGTATATCGGCTGTTCAAGGACAATTAACACCCATTGTGAAAAAAAAATAGCATCACAATACATCATAATCCAATAAAAAAAGTCATTTATAGAACCAAAGCCCTCTAATTGTGAAAAAATAATGCCATCAAGGTCCTACAAAACAAAAAGCTACCTGCTGTTAATGTTAGCAGGTAGCTTTTCCTAAACGCTATATTTAGAAATAAAGGCTACTCCTCTTCTTCCTTCTGTGGTGATGATTCATCAACTGGTTCATCTGTTCCGCTATCAACCTGATCCCCAATAACGACAGCCACGGCTTTTACCGTATCCACTACATCTTCTAGAGCTTCGCCTAGCATGGACCCAACAGCCTTGACTATCGACTCACCGGAGTCGCCACTCGAAGCCTGATCGTCATCGTTTGTTGATTTCTTTGTTGATGGCCCTACATCTTTTTTACCTTCCTTAAGTTGCCGAGCAGCTTTTTCCAACTCATCTGCTTTGTCCTCCAAGGCTTCATTCTGTTCCTGAATCTTTTTAGCAATTTCTTCTTTTGCTTTTTCCTTGGCTAGCGCCTCCGCTTTTCGTTTTTCTTCTTTTGCTTTTTCCTTCTCTAGTCGCTTCTCCAATTCCTGGCGCGTTTTCACCATATCCGCAAATTTTTCCTTTTTAGAATCAATCCGATCTTGGATCATTTTGATTTTGGCTTCACGGATCTGGGCTTCTAACTGCCCATCTGTTCGTTCTATCTTTCTTTGCTGAAAACTAAGCTCATCTTCATCGCGTTTGATTGACCTTTCCATCTTCTTTATTGCTTCTAAAAGGCCATTATATCTACGTTGTAAACGTTCAAAGGGAGATTTATCGCCAGCTGCATCAGGTCCAAATCGTTTTTCTTTCACTTGCTTAAATGCAGCATCTAAACGATTCCAAACCTTTGCTCTGTCATCCCGTGTGAATTTGGATTCTCGAAATTTGCGCTGAATCTGCTTCAGCTCATCAAATAAGGTTTGTAATCGCAAGCCTTTACCTAGTCGATCCTCAATATCTTGCAGCTTTTCCTGAAATTCCTTCTGGGTTTCGGCAGAGCGTTTTTTAAATTCTTCGTCCAGCTTGGACCGCATCGACTTCATTCTAGAAAACAACTCGTTAGTACGATCCCGTAGCGTATCCGCATGGTCTTTAAATAGATTGCGCTCCCGTACCTGGGCTTGTACTTTATTCCAAAACGATTTTAGCTCCTCCCACGTTTTTGAATCAAAGGCGTCAAGCCCTGAAACCCGATCGCTGATATCGGCAAGCTCCGACTCATAAGCCTGATTTAGACGGGCAGAAAGTACAATAAATTGCCATTCCGTGTGAGCACGTTGAATAACATCTTCTCGTTCCACCTTAAAACCTTCCGGTAATAAGGGAGCACTGACACTTAATGAACGAACTTCCTTTTGATGTGGATCCGGAAAGCTTAGTTCTTTATTGTTTCGCCAATCGTTCATTAATTGGTTACTAAGCTCTTCCGTAGCTACGGGCTCCTGAAAAGTATACAAATTTACTTTACTTTCAGCGGCTAAAAGCTCTAAGGCCATCAGGGTTCGCTTTCCTTCAGCGTCTAATCCCCATAGGACTATTTTAGTCTTCATAACTCCTGGTTTCTGTTGTCTTTGATTCAAGTCGTGTACACCTCTACAATTATGTGGGCAATATTATTACGTATATCTATTTGATGTGCCCAAAAAACCCAAAGGTGTTCCCATATTCTATACAGAATATGGACCATCATTTCTCAAGCGTATTTATTGTAAATCTAATAACTGTACGCCTCAAATCAAAATACGGGATATTACAGCATAACCGATAGTATAAACATCCAGACCAAACACCACTAGAACTACACCGAAAAGAAACCATGATTATATAGGTAAGCAGCAACCTGAACTGCATTCGTTGCAGCTCCCTTTCGCAGATTATCTGAGACCACCCACAGATTCAGTCCATTAGGAATAGACTCATCCCGACGAATCCGGCCTACAAATACATCATCTTTATCTTTGGCCATTAATGGCATTGGATACCCATTATTCGTTACATCATCCTGAACAATGATCCCCGGCGTTTCCCTAAGAAGCTGCTTCACGTCCTCAACAGCAAAAGGATTTTTAAACGATATATTTACTGATTCGGAATGGCCACCATCTACCGGAACCCGAACTGCAGTAGCTGTTATACCGATTGACTGGTCATCCAGAATTTTACGGGTCTCATGCACTAATTTCATCTCTTCCTTAGTATAGTCATTATCCAAAAAAACATCGCAATGTGGAAGGCAGTTCTCAAAAATAGGGTGAGGATAGGCCATTTGTACCGTATCTGGCGTGTAGCCTTTCTTTTCGAGATTATATTGCTTCACAGCTTTTACGCCGGTCCCCGTAAATGATTGATAGGTAGATACGACAATGCGTTCAATTCCGTAAGCGCGATGCAACGGTGCTAAAGCCATCACCATTTGAATAGTCGAGCAATTTGGATTAGCAATAATCTTATCGGATGGCGTCAAAGCTTGTGCATTAATTTCAGGTACAACTAATTTCTTTTCCGGATCCATGCGCCAAGCTGAAGAATTATCAATCACAGTTGTTCCAACAGCAGCAAATTGAGGCGCAAACTCCAGTGATATACTTCCCCCAGCCGAAAATAAAGCAATATCCGGTTGCCTTGCAATTGCCTCCTCCATCGATACTACCGCATACGCCTTATTTCTAAAAACAACTTTTTTACCTACGGATCGCTCAGAAGCAACAGGAATAAACGTTGAAACCGGAAAATGCTGCTCCTCCAGCACCCGACACATAACTTGGCCCACTAGGCCTGTAACACCAACTACGGCTAAATTCATAAATCAAACATTATTAATTTTCGACTCAAATACAGACATCCACCCTGTATATATCAGAAAACTTCTTCATTATCATATCTTAGAGGCTCGCAAATATACAAGCTATCCAAACACCACGCCATGCCACCGCTATGAAAAAGCGTTTGTTTTACATTTTCTATTTCTTTTTACCTGTTGCCCTCTATGGGCAGTTTCCGCTCCATTTTGATCAATCCCCACCACCATTTGGTCCTTTATGGCAGGGTGACACAGCACTTTTTGCTGCTACCTCGGGAACATTACAGCTAAATAACCCACAAGCAGAAAGTTCCAATGACCACTATCTGTCCATTTTTGCTCCTACCGGCCTACAATCACCAACAACCTGGAGGCTTACCTTTAACCTGGACTTTAACCCCTCTGGGTCCAATTATGCCGAATGGATGCTAAGAGGCAACTCCGCCTCACCTAAAGAAGCATCCAAAGCATATATAATAAGGATTGGTGGTGTCTCTGGTTCCTCTGATGCCATTCAACTATTCCGCCAAGACGGGAACAACCGTACCCTACTGATCACTGGCCAAGCAGGAGCAGTAGCCAACTCACCTAACGGTACCGTACAGGTAGTCCAGGAAACTAATGGACAGTGGACCCTATTTGCCGACTACAGTGGAAGCGGCCAGTTTATTACTGAAGGAAGCATAATCGATACGACATACACCGAAGGGCTATTTTCCGGGATACGTTGCGTCTACACGGCCACTCGAAATAATGCCTTTGCTTTTGACAATTGGGATATTAATCCAATAAATCAAGACCTCACACCCCCCGATCTCATTTCGGCAGAACCCATAACGGATCAATCTATTCAACTTACTTTTTCAGAGCCCATTCAACAATCCCAAGAGACCAATATGCCTACATATCATATCGAACCTAATAACGATATCACCGAGGTAAGTTTTCCAGCTGGAAATCAAGTTATCTTGTCTCTTGCCAATAAATTAGTCAATACCACAACATACACCATAACCGCAGAAAACGTTACGGATCTCAGTCAAAACCAATCTGGTCTTTTAACCGCTCAATTTACTTACCTAGTCGGCGAACGTCCTGCTATTGGACAAATTTACTTAAGTGAATTTTTTGCTAACCCAGCCACCAATATATCTGGATTACCTCCTGAGGAATTTATAGAACTCTACAATGGTTCGGATGCGTTTTTAGAGCTGTCTAATCTAGCCATTAGAAGCGGTAGTACCCCCGTGCAACTCCCCGCATTCATCATTGGCCCCAAAGGGTTTGTCACCCTTGTCCATACAGGAAATGCCAATGGTTTCCCACCGGGTAACACCTTGGAAGTGCCAAACTTACCTGGCCTATCAAATATGGGTGATAACATTATCCTAGAAGATGAAAACGGGGTGATTTTTGAATCCTTAACCTATGATCGGTCATGGTTCAACACCTCCTCAGCGCAGTCTGGGTTGGCTACGCTGGAACGCATCCAATTCGATTTATCGGCTGATTGCTCTGGAAACTGGCAAGGTAGCACCTCCGTTTTTGGTGGAACACCCGGATCAACGAATTCTGTCCATGGCGTACCCGTAGAAACAAGCCCACCTACGGTTAAATCCGTAAGTGTTTTATCTGATATCGAGCTTTTGGTCACGTTTTCTGAACGTGTAGATCCGGTTTCCGCTACCCAGTCCAGTGCGTATAGCATTGCACAGAACATAAGTATTGAAGCCGTAAGTGCCACAGAAGGTGGCTTTTTACTTCTGTTAGCAGAACCACTGGCACCAGGAATCCAATATACCCTTAGCATAAACCATATTGCGGATTGCCTAGGTAATATCATGACGGAAGCCACTTCGGTATTATTTGGGATTCCAGAACAACCTGAACCAGGAGACTTGCTGATCAATGAAATATTGTTTCATCCTCAGATCGGTGGAAAAGATTTTATCGAATTATTCAATGCCTCCAATAAGATAATATCTATTGCAGGCTTAACCATTAGGAACAATGCAAAGCAATCCGGTAGCATCCAAACTACGATAGAATCCTTAAAACTTATTTTTCCGGGCCAATACGTAGCGCTTACAGAATCGGTTGATGATTTATACCAAAAATATATCATCCCTGATTCAGCTATCCTAGTCGAAAATGACCTGCCTGCCTTTGACTCAGAAGAAGGTAATGCTACCCTGCTGTCAGGTGCCGTCACCCTCGATGCAGTTGATTACACTGCAAATTGGCACAACAAACTGTTGGAAAATGAACGTGGCGTTTCCTTGGAGCGTATATCCAGTGTACTCCCAACGCAATCATCAGGAAACTGGACCTCAGCTGCTGCTGACTCAGGTGTGGCTACACCCGGATTCAAGAATAGTCAATCCGTTTCTCCTGTCGCTTCCAGTTCTGATATTTTTCAAATCAGTAACCCTACCTTTTCGCCAGATGGTGACGGCCAGGATGATATCTTAAGACTAGACTATGAAACAGAACAGTCGGGTATTGTAGCCAACATTCAGGTTTTTGACGAATCAGGTAGACCCATTAAAACCCTAGCCCGAAATCAACTTCTTGGTACTGCTGGTCGCGTTATTTGGGATGGAACCAATGAACAAGGAGAAGCCGGAAGGACCGGTATTTATATTATTTGGATTGAGCTCATTTTGCCGGAAGGCAATACAGCACAGCAAAAAGAACTCTGCGTATTAGCTCGCAGATTTCAATAATGCTTTCGCACTATGCTAAAAGGTAGAATACTTAGTTTTAAATACGCTTTCACAGGTCTTTGGACATTAGTTAGAACACAACCCAATGCTCGAATTCATGCCATAGCCACTATCGTAGTTATCGTAACGGGTGTCTATTTCCAGGTAGCACGAGACGAATGGCTTTGGTTGGCTGCCGCAATCGGGGGTGTTTGGGTATCCGAAGCTTTCAATACCGCATTGGAATTTCTAACTGACCTGGTGTCACCCGATCATCACCCGCTAGCAGGTCATGCCAAAGATGTAGCTGCAGGTGCTGTATTAATAGCTGCGCTGACTGCTATTGTTATTGCTGCCATAATTTTTGGTCCTTACTTTTTAGGCGTCATCCACTAACCTCTTATTTTAACACGCACGATTGTGGTCAATGGTTTCATTTTTTGATTCCGATGCTATATTTTCGCACCCTATTATCAACCAGCCTACAACAAATTAATCTCATGTATCACATCGCCTGTCTCGCTTTCGGCGACTTAAATATTTATCAGTTATACCAGCTTATGCGCCTTAGGCAGGAAGTATTTGTGGTGGAACAGGAATGTGCCTATCTCGATGCAGATGGCCATGATACCAAAGGCTGGCACGTACTAGGATACGACGACTCCAGTTCAATTGTAGCGTATGCCCGTATACTGCCATCAGGCACCTCTTATGATGATTTTCTTTCCATTGGACGAGTACTCACTCAAGAAAATGCACGTGGGAATGGGTACGCTCGGCTCATCATGAAAAAGTCAATAGAATTTATTGAGGAACAATTCGGTATGCAGCCTATTAAATTATCTGCCCAGTCCTATTTAATAGAATTTTACAAGACCTTAGGCTTTCAACCCATTGGTACGGAATATTTGGAAGATGGTATCCCGCATATGGCAATGATTCGGGATAGTCAACCGAAATAACGCCCTACGATCAGGATGATCGTAAGGCGCTTTGCTCTTTTTACAGAATGGCTTCTCGGGTCGCATCTAATATTTTTCGGACTTCAGCTGCATCAGGCGCTTGGCTATAAACTCGCAACACCGGTTCTGTACCTGAAGGGCGAATCATCACCCATTTATCATCTGCAAGCCAAAATTTTGTGCCATCAATTTTTTCAACCTTCTGAACACGGTAAGGTCCAAACGCCTGATATGGATCATCTTGGCAAGTCTGAACAACCCGCATTTTTTGCTCCTGTGTGATGTGCAAATCATCTCGGTCAGAATGAAAAGGACCAACAATAGCATAAACATCTTGAATCAGTTGCTTGATTGACTTGCCCGTCTTAGCCATGAATTCGATTATCATGAGTCCGATCCAAATGCCATCCCGCTCTGGAATATGCCCCTTAACAGCCAACCCTCCAGATTCTTCCCCACCAACAATCACGTCGTCCTGGGTCATGATCTCAGCTATATATTTAAACCCTATTTTGGTAACCTCATACGCCAAACCAAAGTGATCCGCCAATTTTGCCATTTTATCTGTTACGGAGAACGTGATAATAACTTTTCCAGACTGTTTTTTATAGGCCCGCATATACAGTAGCAACAGCAGCAGAATATGATGGGAATCCACAAACTTTCCGTCTTCATCATAGAGACCAATCCGATCGGCATCCCCATCATTAGCCAATCCCATATTTATGGAAGGTGTATCTTGGATGAGTTGAGATAACGCTCCCAAATTTCGATGAATAGGTTCAGGAGCTTGCCCCATAAAGGAAGGGTTGTACTCGCAGTGCAGGAAATGAGCGTCTGGGAAAAGTTTTTTAACCGCATTTTGCCCCGCACCATACATAGCATCGTAAGCCAATACAATATCGGACTGTCGAATGGAATCCAAATCAAAATTAGCCGCTACATGATCGAGATATAAAGCTTCTAAATCCGGATATTCAAGAAGTCCTTTTTCTTCTAATTCCTGAAGTGATGGTAAAGATTCCAATGAACATACCTCAGGAATTTCCGCTTCGACTTCTGCTATATTGGTTGGCACCATGGGACCACCAAATTTCGACTTGAGCTTGTATCCATTGTAAGATGGTGGATTATGACTAGCGGTAATGACTACCCCTAAATCCGAATGCGTCTTAGCTACCCCTAGTGATACCATTGGCGTAGTTGTGAAGTTTTTATCTAGTAGCACTTTTATGCCAAAACCACCAAGTACTTGTGCAGTAACTTCACTAAACATAAGCCCTCCAAAACGACAGTCATATCCAATTACAACCTGATTCCCATTGTTTTTTTTCAACCAATGCGCAGTTCCTTCAGCTACCCGCTTCACATTATCAATAGTATAGTCTTTCGCAATAATAGCTCTCCAACCATCTGTACCAAACTTGATGTTAGTCATATTCCTTAATTTTAGGCGTTATTTTGCACTACTAAATTTTAACTCCTTGTGGTAACGTACGAGTCAGATGTGGCCTGGTTGCAATTGGCCAGTCTAACTCCTGAAAAGGAATACTTTTTTAGAAATGCATTTCTTTTATTGTGTATTCAGCGTTCTAAATGAGCCGTAAAAATAGTAATTAGAATTCGGTCCTCCAGTTCCCTAATTTGAAGAAAATATTAAATGTGAAAGATACATATCGCCACCGGGGCTTACGCCGTATGCTGATCGAAAGTTTGCGCAAAAAAGGCATTCATAATGATCAGGTTCTTGACGCCATGACAACTATTCCTCGTCATTTTTTTATAGATAAAGCATTCGAGGAAAAGGCTTATCAGGATATTGCCTTTCCCATTGGTAACGAACAAACCATCTCACAACCTTATACAGTAGCATTAATGACCGATTTACTGCAAATCGAAAAAAGACACAAAGTACTTGAAATAGGCACTGGCTCGGGTTATCAAGCTACTATTCTTGCCAAGCTAGGTGCGCGCGTCTATACCATCGAAAGGCAAGAAGAACTGTTTAATCGAACCCAGCAATTACTTTCACACTTAGGTTACCCGCAGATACGCATGTATTGGCGCGATGGATATAAAGGTTTACCGGAATTCGCTCCATTCGATCGCATTATTGTTACAGCGGGTGCTCCCGAATACCCTGAACTGCTTGCTCAACAGCTCAAAGAAAATGGCATTATGGTGGTACCTATTGGAAAAGAGGAACAAACTATGCACCGAATTACTCGCCTGGAAGGAAACAACTTTAAGGATGAAACGCTAGTATCCTGTAAATTTGTTCCTTTCCTGAAAGGCCGAGTATCTTCAAAAACCGATTAAATCAATTGGATACTTTTATGCCAGAAGCCACTCTGGAATCACGTATAGTACGATCCACTTTTTTTAAGTCAACCATCAGCGCGGCATAAGCACTGGATGCATTGACCCGGTATAGCTTTCCGTCATAGGAAACTTCCCCGTAATTACGGTTCCACTTCTTTGCCAATAACACATAATTATTCCGGGCTTTCGGACTGGGACCAAACATCAGGAAACGATCATCAGCCCCACCCTCAAAAGCAATGGCAAATCGCTTATTATCGGGACTATGGACAAAAACGCCTGGCGTTCCTTTAGGTAAAATAACTTCATCAATCTTTTGTCCGTCAACCACCTTGATTTCACCCTCTTCAATTTGAGTGGCACTACCACTGATCACGCGTTGTAAAACAATATCACTACTCAACCAAAATTGGGTGCGCTTTAATTCCGTTTCAGTAAGGTTGGTTCGATCGTATAATTCTTTAGTGAAAGGTGTCAGGTTTGGAGAACAGGCACTCAGGATCAAAACGAATAAAACTAAATAAAAGAATCGGGTCATTTTTTTTCTGGAAAAGTATGAAAAAAGCGTACGTAAATGCGGGCTCTTATCATAACCTTAACTGGACTTTACACATTTTAACACTATCGCTTGTTGCGAAAAAATGATTTTAACAGTTCCCGACAGGCTTCCTCCTCAACCCCATACTCCAGTTTGGTCTTCGGGTGCAGCAACTGTTTACCTACACGCAGGAATCCTCTTTTTTCGTCGGAGGCTCCAAACACGATACGGCCTATCTGTGACCAGGCGAGTGCACCAGCGCACATCACACAAGGCTCCAATGTTACATAAAGCGTACACTCGGTTAAATATTTAGCACCCAAAAAATGAGAAGCGGCCGTGATAGCGACCATTTCCGCGTGGGCCGTAACGTCCTTGAATTGTTCCGTCGTATTTCGTCCTCGAGCGATAATTTGCTGATTAGAAACAATAACCGCACCCACTGGTACTTCATCCGCCTCGAAAGCCAATTGTGCTTGCTCAATGGCTTTCTTCATGAAAAAATTATCACTAACTGCATGTAACATATTGATACCAATTACTCCATTGAAGGTAATAGAAAATATAGCCTCCATTAGGGCATTAGCGAATAAAAGTTTTCAGGTTTTCTATTTTTCTTTTTGTTTTTTAATTCCATACCTTTGCGCATGGAAAACGTACAAACAGCCACAGACAAATTTTTAGGAGAAGCACTTACCTAGGATGATGTGCTTCTCGTACCTGCCTACTCAGAAGTTCTGCCCCGAGAAGTTGATATTTCTTCTTATATCACACGTAATATTAAGCTCAACACGCCTGTTGTTTCCGCAGCAATGGATACCGTTACTGAGGCTCGGCTAGCTATTGGCATTGCCCGTCAAGGAGGTATTGGTATCATCCATAAAAACATGACAATAGAAGACCAAGCGGAACAGGTTCGAGCGGTAAAAAGGTCAGAAAGTGGCATGATCATCGACCCAGTTACCCTTCGTGTCAATGCTGTAGTAGGTGATGCCCTTGATCTAATGAAAAAATATAAAATTGGTGGTATCCCAATTGTTGATGGCCAAGAACAATTAATTGGTATTCTCACTAACCGTGATCTGCGTTTTGAAGGTAATCGCAATCGTCCGATTATTGATCTAATGACCAGCCAGAATCTGATCACCGCGCCTGTAGGAACGACTCTAGAACAAGCTCGTACGATGCTACAAAAGCATAAAATTGAAAAGCTTCCTGTTGTTGATGATCAAGGTGTTCTCGCCGGATTGATTACCTATAAGGATATCATGAAAGTCGAGGACTATCCCAATTCATGTAAGGACAAATATGGACGTTTGATCGTCGGTGCAGCCGTTGGGGTTACTGCGGATATGGTAGAACGTATCGACGCTTTAGTTCGTGTGGGTGTCGATGCTATAGCTATTGATACAGCCCATGGCCACTCTCGTGGTGTTCTTGATGCCGTCAAGCTCGCTAAGGAGCAGTTTCCTGATCTCGATGTTATTGGTGGTAATGTTGCTTCTGCAGAAGGAGCGCTAGCTCTTGCCGAAGCAGGTGTGGATGGCATTAAAGTAGGCGTCGGGCCAGGGAGTATTTGTACTACGCGAATTGTAGCTGGCGTTGGGGTGCCTCAGCTAACCGCTATATTCAATGCGTATCAGGCTATAAAACACACTAAAATCCCAATTATTGGTGACGGAGGTATCCGGTATACTGGTGATATCGTAAAAGCATTGGCTGCAGGTGCCAGCACCATTATGGCAGGTGGCTTATTTGCTGGTGTAGAAGAAGCACCAGGCGAGACTATTCTCTTTGAGGGCAGAAAATTCAAAGTATACCGCGGAATGGGATCCATGGGAGCTATGGCTAAAGGGTCAAAAGACCGGTATTTTCAGGATGCGGAGGATGATATAAAAAAATTGGTCCCGGAAGGTATAGAAGGTCGGGTCCCTTTCAAGGGTACAGTAGGCGAAGTGATGGTGCAATACATTGGTGGCCTCAGGGCCGGGATGGGCTATTGTGGTGCTGCGACAGTCGAAGAACTACGACAAAAAGGAAAATTTGTGAAAATCACCAGTGCCGGCGTCCACGAAAGTCATCCGCACAATG
Source organism: Saprospiraceae bacterium (assembly GCA_013214265.1). Taxonomy (GTDB): domain Bacteria; phylum Bacteroidota; class Bacteroidia; order Chitinophagales; family Saprospiraceae; genus DT-110. The sequence continues at coordinate 34,952 of JABSSK010000005.1, forward strand.
TGTCTATCACAAAAGAAGCACCTAATTATAGCCGGCGCTAAACTTACTGCATCATGACAGATTCTCCAAAATATAGTTCAGACTCCGACAGAATGTTACTGCCGGAGTCTTTCTATTTGGATGCGGATGTATTACAAATTGCGCAGAAACTTCTGGGTAAAGTGATCGTTACCAATATAGCTGGAATAAAATGTAGCGCTCGCATAGTAGAAACCGAAGCCTATCGAGCACCAGAAGATCAGGCTAGCCATGCCAAAAATCATACACGAACATCCAGAACGGAAATAATGTACGCTCGTGGTGGCCATATTTATGTTTATCTTTGTTATGGTATTCATCACCTGTTCAATATCGTTACCGGCCCCAAAGATGTACCCCATGCCGTTCTTATCCGAGCCGTTGAACCATTAGAAAATACCGACATTATGCTACAGAGGCGTAAGCTAAAAGTAGTTCGCCCACAATTATCGGCTGGTCCCGGCGTTTTGTCAAAAGCACTGGGTATTCGCACCTATCATAATGGCCTTTACCTTCATCACCCGCATAGCCCAATTCGGATCGAAGAGTGTAAAATGCCCTTACCAAAGAGCTGTATCCAGAGCAGTACCAGAGTTGGAATCGATTATTCTGGGGATTGGGCTCTTAAACCTTGGCGGTATTTTATTAAGGACAACCCCTATGTAAGCAAAGCTAAAGGCGCATCATTATCCGCCTAAAGCATTTCCATGATTTTGGCATATGCCATTCAAAAAAACACATTAATGCGTTTTATAGTCTGCCTGTTTTTTCTTCTCTCCTATTCTTTTACTTCTGTAAAAGCCCAAGCGTTTATTGATTTGAAATATGAAAATCATGACTATGGTGACTTTGTGGGTGCGGTCCGATTTCATGTTGAGGGTTTAAGAACCAGCTTCCCCATCGCTGACTTGGCCGGTCAAACGCGCCTTTCGGTTACTTTTGACGATTTAGATGGTGGCGTTCGCGATTATTACTACTCTATTATTCATTGTGACCGCGACTGGCATCCTTCCGAACTCAACACCAAGGAATATGTGGATGGCTACTCCGAAGACCGTATTCTCAATTATCAATTCGCCAATAAAACCCTGCAGGATTATACCCAATATTCGTTCTCGATTCCTAATTCTGCCATGCAATGGACAAAGTCCGGTAATTATATTCTCGTTGTTTTTGAAAAAGATCGGGATTATTATCCTGTAATAACACGCCGATTTATTGTAGCCGAGCGGGCGATCCCCATAACGCCTCAGCTCACACGGCCAGCCCAGCCTAGCAAGATGAGAACACATCAGGAGATTGACTTCAGCGCCAATTTTGAGGAATTCCCACTGCGTAACCCACAACAAGATGTGGTAGCAGTAGTGTTACAATATGGAAGATGGGCCTCCGCCCTGGACGGTATTAGGCCTTTGTTTGTGCGGGGGGATCAACTATTATTTGATTATCTGAACAATATCGTTTTTCCTGCTACCAAAGAGTTTCGTTTTGTGGACCTGCGTTCGCTGCGCTATATTAGCCAGAATATTGCCAACATTGAGCGCCTACCCAAAAAATGGGAGGTCACCCTAATGAAAGACCAACTCAGG